>CAZACO010000399.1:0-4542 GCA_964483185.1 uncultured Desulfobacteraceae bacterium | reverse complement strand
CCGAATACTTCATTTTCGTATCTGCCCGCATTGTGCGAACTGAAGACAGTTCCGTTCTTGCAGGCTGTGATTATGAGGTGCCAAACGATGCCGTCACCCAATCCATTATAAAATGACCTGAACCGGATGGAGGCAACTCATATGGACCTTCGCATAAAAGGCCTTTTTTTATTATGTCTGCTCTTATTTTTTGTTGCGGGATGTCAAATTATTTCACCTAAAGCCCTGCAACCGCTCCCCTCGGAGGCACCGGTCCCAAAGCTTTTTCCTCTGACCACACAGGAGAAGATTCAAGCGGTTCACCACTGGGACCTTATTGCAGGGCACACTGCCGGTCTGGTCAAGTCTGCATTGGAAACCAGATATCCCCAGCGCGTCAGGGCCATTTATGTCTCCCCTTCAGGGATAACACCTTTTGAAAAGGTATTTCATGCCCTCCTCATAACCAAACTTTTTGAGGAAGGGTTAAGCGTTTCTAACGATCCAAAAGACAATCTGATACTCAGTTTTGATATTGAGCTGGTGAAGCATCCCAAACGGGTCATCGGAATCGACAGGGAGGTGTATGATTCATTAGGTCCGGGGCTGATTGTAAAATCCGGGGTTCCGGCCCCAGAGGCCAGCGGGGAGGCCATCAGAGATTATCAGGTCAGCAAGACGACCCGTCTGAGCAATCAGGGGGGCGGCTACGTGTTTACCCTGCCACAGAATGAAATCGTCATCACAATCTCACTCACACAGAATGGCAGCTACATTATTCGAAATTCATCAATCTACTATATCGATGATCCAGAGTGGTGGCAATATGTTCAAAAGGCAGACGTAACGTATCCGCCTCTGACCAATTATACCCTTACGGATAGATAGGAGGGCGTCATGATCGTTTCCGCAAGACTTCATCCCTTTTTCCTTCTGGCCCTGCTGACAATCATCACGGTCGCTACCGGCGGTTCAGGAATCTCGCACGCCTACCAGCCGGACGGTTATGATTCCAGACTTGCGAACGCCGCCTATGCGGCCGCTGATCATTTGGAAAACAACCTGCTGTATGAACTCAACAGGGTCATGCCCATACTGTCAACGGCTTTTGTAAATCTGGACAATTTGAAGGATTCCTCCTCCTTTGGCAGGTTGTTGGGAAAACAGGTCGCATCTCGCTTTTCCCAACACGGATATAAGGTGATCGATCTGGGGATACCTAAAAGCAGGCATTTTGCGAAGAAAGAAAACGGCAAACTGGCCATGCTGAGAGACGCGAAGGGGATCAGCGCTCCCTATGACGCACAGGCGGTCATTGTGGGAGACTATGTTGTCTCAGACGATCTGGCATACGTTTCGGTCAGGCTTGTAAGGATCCCGGACAGCTCAATTCTCACATCCTGTGACTTCACCATCCGCCTGGATGAAGCCCTCAAAGAGATGACAAAAAGAGGGCCACCAGACGAGGCCTCGACGGAAAATCCCCTCAAAACCAAGGCCTTTAACGCAACAGAAGACAAACCTTCAAACAAAGGTCCAGGACAGAAGCCTCTTGACACAAAAACGAATAAGACGGCACTAAAGGAGACTGTTGAGAAGCCCCAGAACGGTCCCTTTGCCACAGGGACGATCGCACTGAATCCGGTGAATCGATTGTCTGCAAAGATCATTCAAACCCGACTGGCGGAACTGGGCTTTTATAAAGCCAACATTGACGGGATATGGAAGCAGGACTCAAAGGAAGCCTTGACGGAATTCAAAAAGGCGCGGGGACTTAAATATGCCCTTAGATGGGACATGAACACGCAAAAGGCCCTGTTTCGTGGCACAGGTCAATAACACCATGCCCGTCATAAGCCAGACCTGAACATGCCCTGTTCCGGCAAAACGTTCGCAACGAATGTCTGAGATACCCAACAGCTCCATCGATTGTCAGTATATCACCGGGTCCTTCCCGGTGGCAACGCATGCCCCTGATCTCTCCCCGAGGGCATCCAAAAACGAGGTGTCGTTCCAGTCTTTACTGGACGATGGACCCGCCTTACCAGATGGAGAGCCCGCTCAGCATCCTGCATTTACATTATTGCCGCATGAAATCCAGATAGAAACGGAACAGACTCCCTTGTACATGACTCAGCGTCCACATGTGTCCCGGCCGCATACACCCTATGAAAAGGAACTCAGCGACTGGGAAAAATACAAAGACGACCAACTTCTCAGCAATCCTGGCGGCGATTATTACAATCTCAAGGATAAAGCCGTCCTCACTCAGTCGAAAGGCCAGGAAACCTTCTGGGACCGGATCGGCAAGGATATTTCCGATTCCTTTGATAACCTGAAAGATTGCCTCGACAATCTGTTTTTGGGGGCCAAGATCCTGTACAGAGATGAAAACAACCAGATCCAGGAGGCGACCCAGAGAGGGCTCCTCGGCTCAGTTGGAGATTTTTTCAAGGATGTGGGAAGCGCCCTTAGTTTTGGCGCATGGCGTCCGGACGGGGAAGCAGAACCCGAAGGTTTTGCAGACCGCATGGGGTTTTTCTTCTCAAAGATGAAAGAGGCCCTTTTCGGAGACCTTGTTCAGGGTGTGGGAGGTAGTGCCGTACGAAGCGGAGAGAGCCTCGTTCTTGCAGGCTGGAATCTTCTGGAAGTTATTCCAGATGCCACCATAGGCAATTTCGAGGAGGGAGCAAAGCTGACCACGACTATCTTTGATAATGGTCAGGTTGCAATAGATTACCTGACCGATATCATCCCAACGGGTGAGGCATGGCTCAGGGTCCATTCCCCCAATTTCGACGATCTCAATGATGCAAAGGCGCCCGTTATCTATAATATCCAGCTCCCGGAACGATACGATAAAGATGTAAGATGGAAATATGTCAGGAATACGCCCTTGCGAAAAACCATTGAGACCATCGGTTCACTTCTTGCCGATATTGCAACAGTCAAAGTGTTGGGGGACTCGAGTTTTTCAAGTGAAGGCCGAAAAGATTAGTTTCGCGTCTCTTCTCTCTGTTTCTTCTCTTGGAATAAGAGGCAGTCTTTCCCTGAATTCATGCGAACAGCTATACCCGGTATCTGCCGGCTTTTAAACCCGATCCCCCGGCAGCCGTGTGGAAACGCTTTATCCCAGGTGATATAATAGTGGCGGCATTTGTTGCAGTCAATCATTGGGATCTACTGTTTGGGGGGGACAATCGATCCCGGGCGGCTGTCTACCAGGAGCCCCATCGAATTGAGCATATCCCAAGCCCTCCGGTGATCTTCATCATCCCCGTTTATGGATCCTCTTGCGATCTCTTTGAGTACGTCATCACTGATACCGGCATTCTTGAGCTTGATCATATCTTCCGGGCTGATAGACTTGAGTGTCTGGGTCGTTTTCCCATAGACGACCGTCTGGGGACCCTTCATAAACGAACCTTTCTTTACAATACCTTCAATCGACTCATCACTCAGGCCCGACTTTTTGAGATCGATTATTTCCTCGACAGTGAAGGCACAGGTCTCAATCGCCTTCTCATCGATGATCGTCTCAATCACCTTGCCGCTCAATCCGGCGTTTGTCAACCTTGAAATATCGCTGGGATCCAGGGCCGCGGCCAGGTGGTAACCCAGACACAGCAGTGTCATTGCCATTACAAGACTTGTCAGTTTTTTCATCATATTCACCTTTATCCCAAAAAGTCCAAGAGGCTCCTTTCCAATACCCTCGCTGCAGCGGCCAGGGCTATTTCATAGGCATTTTCCTGAGCCTGCAGTTCCACAACGACCTGGGCCATATTGGCATCTTCCGTTACAGATAGCGTATTTTCAAACTTCAGTTTCAGATTGCTCCAGTACGCTTCGGTTTGATCCAGCCGTTTGAATGTTGTGGATTGTTGAGACACGACCTTTTCGACCTGAGTAATCCCCTTGGTAAGTTCATCAATCTGGTTCTCAACTGCCACGGGATCATAAACCGACGCCTCCAGCGCATCCTTGAGGGTCTTCAGAACGCCCAATATATCCACCCCATCTGTGACTCCGGATCCGGTAAACGTCTCATTTCCATGAGCGTTGATCTTCAATGTCACCCCTTCGCCCAAAATGGTATTGAGCGTTCCGCTGTCCCCATTGTATGTTGCGTTGTGGAAACCGAATTCGGTGTTACTATCTGTTGCGTCGATGCCTTCCCCGCCACTCGTTATGGTAACGGACGAACCTAAGACCGAGGCGCTTAAATCAGCCAGTGCATCAATGGCGCTTTGCGTTGCAGCCGCAACCTGGTCCGCAGTATCACCGGTTGATATATCCACTTCTATTCCCGTACGCCCGGCAACCCCTGGATCTGTGGAACCATTATCAATATCATACCAGACGTAATAATCGGTTGTGGATGAACTGATGTTAAAATATTCTCCGCCACTCAGGCTGCTTTCAGCCCCGGTGGTCACCTCGTCCCTGGGAAAGGGCAGGGTGTCGGTGTCGTAGCCCCCGAATATATACAATCCTCCCAGTTGGGTATTGGCGATATCGCGTATCTGGTCATAGATGTTGCCCACCTCTCTTGCAGCAGCT
>CAZACO010000398.1:1893-4549 GCA_964483185.1 uncultured Desulfobacteraceae bacterium | reverse complement strand
TCTTTTTCCCCATGCTCTGCTTTCGACTTTTTGAGCAGGGATGCCTCTTTCTCCAGTTCTCTAACCCTTCGATCCAATTCTTCATAGGTCGGTTTTTTATCCATTTGAAAGTTCTCCCATTCTAAAAAAAAGCGCACGTGCTATTCTGCCCTACTCAATCTCTTTCGAGTATTCCCCGGAGATTTTATCCTCTTCCATAACCAGAGCCCGGCACTGTTCCATTTCCATCTCTGTTCTACGACTTAATCCCCAATCGGCAAGATCACCCTGAAGGTCGTCCCCTCCCCCGTTTTGCTCTCCAGTTCGATCCTTCCTCCGTGTTCCTCGATAATTCTACTCGATACCGAAAGCCCGAGCCCCGTCCCTTTCCCGGGTTCTTTCGTAGTAAAAAACGGCTGGAATATCTTCTCCCTTATATCTTCAGGTATCCCTTCGCCATTGTCCTTCACCTCCACCGCTACAACGGAATTGCCTTGCTCAGATGATTGATGGTTCATTTTATAGGTCCTTATGCCAATCCTCTTATCCTCTCTTCCACAAATTTCCAGTGCATTCCTGGCATTGGTGATGAGATTCATGAACACCTGCTCAAGACGGATCGGATCACCCGCGATCTCGGGCAAATCCGGGGCAAGTTCTTTGACCACTTCCACATTATGGTTTTTCAATTGCTGATTCAGAAGTTTGAATGGTCCTTCCAACACGCTGTTTACATCAATCATGTCACTGCCCGTTCCTTCGGTATGACGGGTATATATCCTCATGTGGTCGATGATTTCCGCCATCTTATTCACCTGATTCACGATCTCGGTCAGGTCATTCCCCACTTCTGCTTCTTCAAAACGGTTTTTCTCCATATCCCTCAACATGGATTGACATATAATCTTTATTCCGTTTAAAGGCTGGTTCATTTCATGAGCAACGCCCGCGGTGAGTTCGCCCAGAGCCGACAGTTTTTCGGACTGAATCAATTGCCCGGTGGCTTCCTTTAATCGTTGATTTGAACCTTTCAATTCTTTGTTCATTTTCTGAAGTTCTTTTATCAACCGCTCTCTTTCTTCTTCCATCTTCTTTTGCTCGGTGATGTCCTGCATGGTGGAACGGTGGCCAATGATCCGTCCTTTCTCGTCCCTAATGGGCCGGTCTTCGACCAGGACCGGGAGCGTCGTTCCATTTTTCCGTAAGAATCTACAATCGAAGGATTTTATGGGCGCAATTTCGCCAGCTACCTTGGCCGTAAAAGACCGGCGGGTCGTCTCCATTTCCTCGATCAACTCCCACACGAACCGGCCCAGCATCTCCTCTGCCCTGTATCCGAGCATATCCAGCTCCGTTCGGTTTACACGGGTGATGCGCCACTCGGTGTCGAGCTCGTGGTAGCCAACCGGGGCCTCGTCATACAACTGGGAGAATCTCGACTCACTCTCCCGCAATGCTTCATCCGCCTTTTTCCGATCGCTGACGTCTCTCATGAAGACCAAGGATACCGGCTCCCCACCATGGGTCGTTCTTGCAACAGAAATTTCAACGTAGACCGATTCCCCATCATTGCGAATGCCCTTGTGTTCATATCTTGAGGGTACATGTTCCCCTCTTTGCCTTTTGATGGCATAGTCAGTTACCTTTTGAAGATCGTCCGGATGTACGTTTACGGAAAGCGGCTTCCCAATGACTTCGTCTGGGGTCTCATAGCCGAAGATATCCGCAAATCGCTGATTGACATATAGGTGTTGATCTCCCTTCAGAATCGCTACCCCGTCATTCGAGTTTTCAATTGCTTTCCGGTAGCGCTCTTCGCTTTCCCTCAGATCCTTCTCTGTTTGTTTGAAACGGCTGATGGCTTCCTTTAGTTCGTTGTTGGACCTTTCCAATTCTTTTACGAGCCTGCTTTCCCTCATATCCCTGCCAACGCCGACAATGCCCATTGAATGGCCATCTGCATCTGTCATCACGGAACCGGAAAACAACACCGGAATCTCTTCTCCGTTTTTCGTTTTGTAAATCGTCTCCTGATCCCTGATTGTTCCTTCCCTATTTAGGTTCCTCAACCCTGTGCCGTCAAAGAGGGTTTCTTCGCCGAAGAGTATTCCCACCGGCTGTCCGATGAGTTCCTCTTCTGCGTATTCCAACAAATCGAGTGTGGCTTTGTTGACTTCTCTAACTCGGCCTTGGACATCAACGACTATTAGGCCATCAGCCATAGACTTTATAATATTGTCGGTGTAGGCCTTGGCCAGCTCCAAATTCCGGTTATATCGTTCGACAGCCTCCTCGGCCCGCTTGCGATCAGATATTTCTATCTGTAGTTGCTCCACGGTTTGTCTGAGGGTCTCACCGCTGTTTTCAAGGGCGTGTTTCTGTTTGTACAGATCGACAAATATGTTGACTTTGCTTTTCAATACATAGGGATTCACCGGTTTGAAAATGTAGTCAACCGCTCCCGACTCATAGCCTTTGAATACCTGTTCTTGCCCCTTACTTCCGGCAGTTACGAAGATAATCGGGATGTACTTTGTCCTTTCACTGCTCCTCATCAGTTCAGCGACTTCAAAACCATCCATTTCCGGCATCTGGACATCAAGGAGGACAAGGGCAAAGTCGTGTTGAAGCATCAAACCGAGGGCCTCGTTGCCCGAATTGGCCTTGACAATATTCA
>CAZACO010000398.1:0-1793 GCA_964483185.1 uncultured Desulfobacteraceae bacterium | reverse complement strand
TGTTGAAGCATCAAACCGAGGGCCTCGTTGCCCGAATTGGCCTTGACAATATTCAGGTCAGGACTCTCCAACAGGCCCTCCATGGCCACGAGGTTTTCCTGCCTGTCATCTACTAGAAGGATGTTTGATTTTTCTATGTCGTTCATCTCTTTCTCCGTTCACTTAACCCTAACTTTTCATAAATATTCATGCAGCGCCATTATGTCGAAATAAATCATCACAGATTTTAAAAACTGTTAATGCACTCCATATGATTTCATCAACCCTCACTTACCCCCGATAAGTCGGGATTTATCTCCGATCCGGAGGCCGCTTCGCTTCAACAATCGTCAATCTGTTAAGAGCCGGTCCTATCTCCTCAAGGGGTAGAACATAATCCACTTCAGTAGCATCTACCGCTGCCCTCGGCATGATGTCGGATTCTGCAGTCTCAGGATCTTGGACCATTGCAAGTCCTCCTGACTCCTTTAATCTCTTGAGCCCATGACTTCCGTCAGAACTTGCCCCTGTGAGAATCACCCCTACTAACCTTGGCCCATAGGCATCCACCGCAGTTTCAAACAGCACGTCAATGGATGGCCTTGCAAAATGGACAGGAGGGTCAATGGACAGCGAAAATGTCCTGTCCTCTTCCACCATCAAGTGATAATTGGGTGGTGCAATGTATATCACCCCCGGGAGGATGTCTTCCTTTTCATCGGCCTGTTTCACCTTTAAGCCACATCTCTCATTCAAATAGCGAATTAGAAAATCGTCGGATGTTGGATGTTGATGTTGGACAACCATAACAGGAATCGGAAAATCAGCAGACAAATCCGGAAGGATCGTACTAAGGGCTTCCATACCACCTGCAGAAACACCCATGACTATTGCCTCATATTCCACTCCAACCTTCCTTCTTTCTGTATATCTTTTCTCCCAATACCACATCTTCAAAGTCGCTGGAATGTTCGGAAAATCTAATGCTCTCTTTGGAACCAAAACAGAGGAATCCGCCATCACAAAGACTATCCCGAAAAAGCCGGATAGCACGGTCTTGTAGCTCCCGGGTGAAATAAATAAGGACGTTGCGGCAGAAGATTAAATTCATTTCACCAAATACTTCATCTGTAGCCAGGTTATGATCGGCGAAAACAATATTCTCCTTTAGGGAGTTCTCCATGATGGCATGGTCATACCGAGCGGTATAGTAATCCGAAAAAGACGACAGACCTCCGGCCTTTCTATAATTCCGGGTATATTCTTTCATGCTGCTAACGGGATATATCCCATCCTTTGCTTTTTTGATGACATCCTGGTTAAAGTCCGTTGCATAGATCTGGGACCTTTCATACAGGCCTTCTTCCTTTAATAGAATGGCCATGGAATATACCTCTTCACCAGTTGCACATCCGGCATGCCATACTTTGATAAAAGGCTCTTTTTTTAATATCGGAACTATTTTTTCCCTAACAGCCCCGAAAAATGAGGGTTCACGAAACATCTCAGTGACATTTATGGACAGATCCAGGAGTGTTGATGAAAAAAATTGCTCATCATAAAGAATTCTGTGCTGCATCTCTGAAATGCTCTTCAGACCGGATCTGGAAAGTCTTTGCAGTATACGGCGTTTGATGGAGGCCTTTGCATAATTTCTGAAATCATAACCATATTTCAGATATATCGCCTGTAAAAGGAGTTGGATTTCTATGCTCTCGTTGTTCGTTGTTTGTTGCATTTTCCCCTATTGGATTGAATATTGATGCATTCGTAAAAAGTCAAAATCTCGCGCAAAAGCGCAAAGCTCGCAAAGT
>CAZACO010000397.1:0-4551 GCA_964483185.1 uncultured Desulfobacteraceae bacterium | reverse complement strand
TCAGGTTCCGATCCGGGGTCACGGTCATGCCTGACATGACCATATCCACCTTTCCAGCCTGAAGCGCGGGAAGCAGTTCAGCAAATGGGATGGTGACAAGCTTCAGTTTAACCCCCATGTTCGTGGCGATCAGTTCGGCAAGGGCCGGATCCATGCCGATGATCTCGCCTGCTTTGTTTTTGGCGTTAAAGGGCGGCTGGTTGCCCGTGAGCCCCACGGTGAGTTCGCCCTTTTTCAGGATGCGGTCCAGTGCAGGCCCGGCCAGGGCCGTCGTGGCCAGAATCACTGCCAGTACGGTTGCCAGAGCAACAACGACCATCGATTTTTTCATGTCACGTCTCCTTCTCATTCAAATACATTTTGTTATATTCTTGTTATATTCTCGTCCACGCGGTCCGGAACTTAACACCAAACGGACCTGATTTCAATCCCCCTGCATCATAATTTGACACGAACCAGTAACGAGCATCCAGAAACCAGAAACCCGCATCCAGTATCCAGTATCCAGTCCCGCTTTCAGCGGGATCTGCGCTTCGCTCCGACCAGCGACGAGTAACCGGTTCCCAATACCGAATACCCAGTAACCCACCTACCCCAAGTAGGCCTCCTTCACCCTGTCGTTTTGAAGCAGGGCTGCCGCGGCGTCCTCGAGCACAATCCGGCCCGTCTCGATCACATACCCGTAATCGCCCAACTCCAGGGCGGCCTGGGCATTCTGTTCCACGAGAAGGATGGTCAGCCCGTCTGCCCGTATCTTTTGAATGATGCCCATAATCTTCTCTACCACAAGGGGCGCCAGGCCTAAAGAAGGCTCGTCCAGCAGGAGGAGGGCGGGGGTTCCCATCAATGCCCTTGCAATGGCAAGCATCTGCTGTTCCCCGCCCGAAAGGGTCCCACCCACCTGTTCACGCCGGTCCCTCAAAATCGGAAAGAGCGCATAGGCATTTTCCATCGATTCAGCGACCTCTCCCTTGTTGTGCCGGAGATAGGCCCCCAGGACCAGATTCTCCCTCACCGTCAGATCAGGAAAAATCCGGCGTCCCTCCGGGACCTGAACCACCCCCCTCCGTACAATCTCCTCGGGCGCCAGTTTCTCGATCGGGTCACCCTTGAACCGGATCCTGCCGGACGAGACCGGCTGGATCCCGCTGATGGCCATGAGCAGGGTCGATTTCCCGGCCCCGTTGGCCCCGATGAGACAACAGATGCTCTGCTCGCGGACCCTGAGGGAAACCCCTTTGAGGGCGTGTATCTTTCTGTAATGGCTGTGAACCTCTTCAAGTCTCAGCATGGGCCGCGCCCCCGCCTAAATAGGCCGCTATGACCTTTGGATTGCTTCGGATGTCGTCGGGCGTCCCCTCGGCAATGAGCACGCCGTAGTCAAGGACGTAGATATGGTCGGCCAGGTTCATCATAACCCGCATATCATGCTCGATGATCAGCACGGTAATCCCCTTTTCGCGGATCTTGCGGACAAGCTGAATCAACTGGGACGATTCCTGGGCGTTCATCCCTGCCGCCGGCTCGTCCAGGAGGAGAAGTCTGGGCCTGGATGCAAGGGCCCGGGCGATCTCCAGGCGGCGCTGCTCTCCATAGGCCAAGGCGCCGGCCAGATCAAAGGCCCGCTTTCCAAGACCCACAAAGCGAAGGTATTCAAGGGCCTCTCCCTCGGTCAAGCCCTCTTCCTCCCGCTGGGCCTTGGTCCTGAGAATGGCCCCTAATAACCCGGTACGCATCTGAACGTGACACCCGATCTTAACGTTATCTAAGACGCTCAAATTGAAAAAGAGACGGATGTTCTGGAAGGTCCTGGCCATCCCCAAGTGACAGATGGCGTCCGGACTTAACCTGAACCCGTAAAGCTGCCGCACCTGGCGCACCAGTAGCTGGAACATGAGGTAGATGCTGAACGGTCCTGCCACTAGGCCCCACGGACCTGCGAAATAGCCGAGAGGAATGCGGGTGCCCACCAGATGAACCGGGGAAAACGGATGGGTCAGCCACCAGGCCGAAAAGCAGAGGTCTGATATGAGAAAGACAAACATGAGCCCCCAGGCCCATATCTGAAACCCGATGAGCCCTCGAACGAGCAGAAACCGTATGACCAGGATAAAGATGCCCAGGAGGACCAGTTCCAGCTTGAAAATGGCGCCGGGCAGAAAAAACGACCAGAAGAGCGGAAGCCAGATCAGCCCGAGGGCCAGAAAGAGAATGGCGCACCGTCTGACAAGTCTCATCTTCGCTTCCGAGACCTGCGGGACAATCGGCCTGTCCTGGAATTCGATCTGCCCGCGGGTCGGAGGATACAGACCGGCAAAACAGTTGAACAGGGTGGTCTTTCCGGCCCCGTTCGGCCCGATGATCCCGACGATCTGGCCTGCCCTGGCCTTGAGACTGATCTCTCTCAAGGCCGCGATTCCCCCGAAAGACTTTGAAAGCTTCGTCACCTTGAGGATCGGTTTCATATTTTCAGACGCTCCTGCGCAAGCCGCGCCTTCCTGGCCTGGGCCCGTTCAAAGGGGATGAGGCCTTCCGGCCGCCAGCGCATCATGAGCACCAGGACCAGCCCGTAAATCAGATAGCGGGCACTGAACAGGCCCTGGGGCAGCACCGCCCGCAGGACCTCGGACAGAGGGATCAGGATCAGGGCCCCCAACATGGTCCCGGCAATACTCCCCATCCCCCCGAAGACGATCAGGCAGAGGATCAGTATCGATTCCCAGAACTTGAACATATCCGGGTGAATGAACTTGAACCATTTTGCATAAAAGGCCCCGCCCATGGCGCCTATGGAGGCGCTGATAGCAAAGGCCGTGACCTTGTACCGGATTAAATTGATGCCGCAGCACTGGGCGGCGATCTCATCCTCGCGAATGGCAAACCATGCCCTTCCCATTCGGGAATCCTGAAGGCGAGTCACCACCAAGAGGACGATCATAAGCAGGAGCAGAATAAGATAGAAGAACTCCCAGTCACGGGTAAATGGGTGGCCGAAGATGGACGGCGGAGAGATGCCGGGAAGACCCATGGGGCCCCGGGTGAGCCAGAGCTCGTTTCTGAGGACCAGCACCACCAGTTCGGAAAAGCCGAATGTGACGATGGCAAAGTAGTCTCCTGTGAGACGCAGGGTCGGCGCACCTAAGAGGGTTCCCCAGAGCGCCCCGTTGAGCGCGGCCAGCGGGAGGATCACCCACAGACTCAGATCATAGTGGATGGCCAGGAGCCCGGAGGTATAGGCCCCGATCCCGTAAAAACCGACGTATCCCAAATCTAAAAGGCCGGTAAATCCGGGCACGATGTTCAAGCCCAATGCCAGGATCATGTACAGGACCGCTGTGGTCAATATCCTGAGGATATAATTCGTTGACGCGCCCAGGGGGAGCCAGGGGAGAAGGATGGCCAATAGGGCAAGGCCCAAAAAGAAAAGGCGGGGGTTTTGTCTGGGCAGTCGTAAACCCATCACACCTTCTCCCCGATCTGCCTGCCTATAAGGCCGGAGGGCTTGAAGAGGATGACCGCAATCATCACCGCGTAAGAGATGCCGTCCCTGTATTCCGATGAGATGTAACCGGCCCCCATCACCTCGGCGATGCCTAGCACGCCGCCTCCCAACATAGCGCCCGGAACACTCCCGATCCCCCCTAAAACGGCAGCCGCAAAGGCCTTGATGCCGGCGATGTAACCCATGGTAGGGAAGATCGCATTGTAATAGAGGCCCACCAGGATGCCGGCCATACCGCCCATGGCCGAACCCAGGGCAAAGGTAAAGGAGATGACCCGGTTGACCCCGATCCCCATGAGGGCCGACGTTGTCTTGTCCTGGGACACAGCCCGCATGGCCGTGCCGATTTTGGTCCTGTGGATAATGAGATGGAGGATAACCATGCTCAGGACCGTAATCGAAAGGATAAAGACCTGAAGCCAGGACAATGTGACATCCCCCATGCTCCATGCAGGCCTGGAAAATAGGGGAGGAAGCACGTCACGGGGATAGGACTTGATCTGGGAGCCCCAGATCATCAGGGCCAGATTCTGAAGGAATATGGACATCCCGATGGCCGTGATGAGGGCGGCCAGGCGGGGGGCCTTTCGCAGGGGGCGGTAGGCAACGAAATCCAGGATAATCCCGAAACAGGCACAGGTCAGGATGGTGAGAACAAATGCGGCAAAGAAAGGGAGCCCTAAGACCGTGACCATGGTATAGGCCAGAAAAGCGCCTAACATGTAGATCTCGCCATGGGCGAAGTTTATCAACTGGATGACCCCATAGACCATGGTATATCCCACGGCAATGAGGGCATACACCCCGCCCAGGGTAACGCCGTTCACTAACTGCTGGAGAAAAAGACTCGACTGATCGAGAAGATTTTCCACCGAGATATCCCCTGCAAAACGAGGTAACCGTTCATGGGGTTCAAAGGTTCAGAGGTTCAATGGTCAAATTCCCCTTGCCGTACGCCGTGTTGCGGACGTCTTATGTATCTTCAAAAAGTCCGGCAGAGAGGGTTCCTTCCGTTTCACATGTGAGCGCAACAGGGGTCCCGGGTCTAT
>CAZACO010000396.1:0-4563 GCA_964483185.1 uncultured Desulfobacteraceae bacterium | reverse complement strand
CAAAGACGCCAAGAACGCCAAGAAAAGATCCTTTAATATTAACAAGTTAACTTTGTGATCTTTGCGCCTTTGCGCGAGATTTTGACTTTTTACGAATGCATCAATTTTAGGAAAGGATATAATGCAGATACCTCAGAAACCCAAGGATGAAGTTCTTTGTGAGGCAGAGGCTAAAGGGATAGAGTCAAAAAATTTCGAAGACGGTTAGGGAAAGGTGATGCGTAAAATTCGAATCAAAATTTAAGAAACAATAATACCGAACGCGGTCTAAACGCGGTCTAAGGAGAGACCTATGAACTCATCAAAATCATCTGAACATCCTCAATACTATGTAAAAGAAATTGAAACTATGGACCGAGAGAGGTTAGAAACGCTACAGCTTGATAGATTAAAATGGCAGGTAAAGCGATGCTATGAGTCTTCGGAACTCTATAAAGAGCGCTTTGATGCTATCGGGTTGAAACCGGAAGACATCAAAACCCTCGATGACATACGCAAGATTACCCCGGTGACTAAACAGGAACTTCGAGACGAGCAAGTAGCCCATCCGCCTTTTGGGAGATATGTAGTCGCACCCCAGAAAGACTGGAGAGAACTGCACCCTTCTACCGGCACCACAGGGGTGCCGGTCAACACCATCTGGTCGGAAAAAGATGTTGAAAATATCACTCAGTGGACCATACGAACGATGTGGAACTTCGGCACGCGTCCTGGCGATATCGTCCAGAACGGGTTTGCCTATGGACTCTGGGTGGCAGGGATGTCCACTCACTATGCAGCCAAGGCCATGGGGTGTTTTGTCCTACCGATCGGGGCCTCTCTGGCTGAGCGTCAGGTCGACTATCTTGTAAACCCCGGCTCCACGGTTTTGCTGTCCACCCCCTCTTTTGCCCTCTATATCGCTGAGAGGATGAACCAAAGGGGTATTGATCCATCGGATATACCCTTGAGAATCGGCTGCTTTGGTGGTGAAGGAGGAGCGGAGGTGCCACCGACCAGGGCAAAGATCGAGACCCGGTTGGGAATAGACGCCTACGACTACTATGGCCTGGCAGAGATCGGTCCCACCTGTGGATCGGAGTGTGAGGCAAAGGCAGGTATCCACTGGGTGGAGGACCACCTGCTCGTTGAAATCATCGATCCCACCACTGACAAGCCTTGTGCTCCCGGGGAGATCGGGGCACTGGTGCTCACCCACCTGACCAGAGAGGCAACCCCGATGTTGCGCTACTGGACCGGTGATCTTGCCCGGATGACAACCGAGAAATGCGCCTGCGGGCGAACCCACGCACGCTCGAAAGGGGGGATCCTGGGCAGGTCGGATGATATGATCATCTACAAAGGGGCCAACTTCTATCCCGTTCAGGTGGAGAAGGTGGTCCGTAGCTTTAAAGAACTCGACGACGAGTTCAGGATCAGAATTACCACCGATGAAAAAACGGGAATCGATGTCATCACGGTCATTGCCGAATACATAAGTAAAGACGTGGATACCGACGCGTTTAAGGCTACGGTTAAAGCGGCATTTCACGAGGAGATGGAGGTGACCCCGGGCCTTGAGCTGGTGGCATCCGGAACCCTGGAACGGACCATGTTTAAGGCAAAGAGGGTTGTGGATGAGAGGGCAAAGGCTGAGTAGGTCATCGGCAACTGAATGAGCGTGGCCATAAACAAGCCCCTCCCTTGACCTGAATAATTCGCTGGCTGCCGGATTCAGAATGATAAGGATCGTTGAAAAAGAATTTGGAAGCACAAATTGTGTCAAGATACAGCCTGACAAATCAGGGAGATCCTACAGTATTGCGGACCTAGAAAAGTCCCAGGCGTTCAGTGATGCCGGTGGATACGTGGAATTTCCAAAAGCTGTGGGTAAAACCGCGAGAATGGCCGCTGAATTCATTCTGGATTATAGGGCGAAAACCGAGAGCTAGCAACTGGGAAGACATACTTCTTGAGAGGGATGCGAAAAGGAGTACACGATGGATATCTTTGACGTGAAGGACAAGGTCGTCGTGGTTACAGGAGGAAGCCGAGGCATCGGGAAATCGATTGCCCTTGGCTTTGGAGAAGCCGGGGCCAGGGTCGTGGTTGCGGCCAGGAGGGTTGACCTATTGCAAGAAGTTGCAGAGGAAATCAGGAGTTATGGGAGTGATGCCCTCGCGGTGGAATGCGATCTGTCCAGAGATCCGGATCTCTTCAACCTCGTCTCTAAAACGGTAGATCAATTCGGGAGACTGGATATACTGGTCAATAATGCGGCAATTAGCCCGTATGTCAAGAAATCGCAGGAGCTTGAAAAAGAAGAGTGGGACGAGGTGATGCGTATCAATTTGACCGCCCCTTTCCTGTTGTGCCGTGAGGCAGGGAAGATTATGATACAAAACAACTGGGGACGAATCATAAATATTGCTTCGATCGGAGGGCTCGTGGGACTCCCTCGGCAACTCACCTACTCCGTTTGCAAGGGGGGCCTGATCCAATTGACCAAGTCACTGGCCATTGAGTGGAGCCGAGGCCATAATATCACGGTGAATGCGATAGCGCCGGGTTACACGGTCACGGATCTGACCAAGGGAATGAGGGCCTCGGATGTAATATCCGGGAACTTGCTTCAACGGACCCCGATGCGGCGCTTTGGCGAATCCAAAGAGATGGTAACCGCCGCACTCTACTTCGCATCGGAGCACTCAAGCTACACTACCGGAGCAGTCCTTATCGTGGATGGCGGGTGGATGGCTGCTTAGGGCTCGCTCAAAAATAACATTTTCGCGTCCCATCTTCAGGCCATCTTCGGCCGCTGCTCAATCGTGAAATCCTCAGGATGGCATGCTCCCGGATCTGTGGCCCATATACGCGCCATAGGCTCAATGTCTGAATCCTTTCTTGCGGACACGGGAGACATCCCTGTATCATTCCAGGTCCAGCAACCGGCTTTTCACCACCTTACCCCCGGGATTTCGAGGTAGCTCATCCAAGAAGATTACCGCTTTAGGGACCTTGTAACTGGCCAATCGCTGTGCACAAAAATCAATCACTTCCTGCTCAGTGAGTGTTTGGTCCGGCTTTGGCACAACTGCTGCCTTCACCTGTTCACCGAAGACCTCATCAGGTATCCCAAATACAGCTGCCTCCAGTACCTTAGGGTTACCGTAGAGGACATTTTCCACCTCGATGCTATAGATTTTTTCGCCTCCGCGATTGATCATATCTTTAATTCGGTCCATTATGTAAACATACCCGTCCTCGTCGATGCGGGCGATGTCTCCGGAGTGAAGCCAGCCATCGGCGAAGGCCTCTTTGTTAACCTCGGGTTTGTTCCAGTACCCTCGCGCCACTTTGCTCCCCTTGATCAACAACTCCCCCGGCTCACCGGCGGGAACTTCCCTGCCCATGCGATCAACAATTTTCATATCCACCAAGGGCAAGATTTGCCCTACCGACTCGATGTGGGAGATGGCATCCTTGTCTTCCAGGTGTGTATCATAGGCGTGGGTTTCCGTCATTCCGAAACCGTTGTGAAGGAGTACACCGGGCAGTTTTTCTCGCATCTGGTGGATCACATCGGCTGCTGCGGGAGACCCGCCGTAAAGGATCTCTCTTAGGCTTGATAAATCGTATTTGTCGAAGTTTCTGTTGTTCAGCATCAACCAGTAAATCGCAATAACCGAAACCATAACGGTTATCCGCTCCTTTTCAATAAGTTGCAACGCCTCTTCAGCATTGAATTTTCTCATAAAGACCACCGGGATGCCTGCGAAAACGGGTCCGATAAGATTCATGGATAAGCCGGTGACATGGAATAGGGGGACGATACACAAAAGACGGTCTCGGCCGTGCTCATAGTTCATAAACTCACGCGCCATCATACCCGTTCCTATGTTTCCCCTGTGAAAGTGCATAGCCCCTTTTGGCTGACCAGTGGTACCGGATGTGTACATGATATTGAGCAGGTCCCACTCCGAAATTTCGGGTTTTTCAAAGGTAGTACTTTCATATCCCGTTAGTTCGCTAAACGACCGGGTCCCGGAGGGCGCTTTATCACCCTCAATAAATATGTGAGCGACCGTTGCGAGTTCATTTGTCACGGGTTCCAAGTTCTCACAGAATTGGGATTCAGCAATAAGCGCCTTGGCCCCTGCATCGTTGATCTCATAGGAAAGTTCCAGGCCTTTATAGCGTGTATTGAGAGGAACAACCACAGCGCCCAGCCTGACAATCGCAAAGTAGGACACAGCAAAGGGAATGCCGTTTCCCAAGAGAAGTGCCACCCTATCTCCCTTTTTTATGCCGAATTGTTGCTGCAAAGCAGCTGATGCCCTATTCACCATCTCGTGGAATTGGGCGTAAGTAATCCTTTGATCCCCATCTACAAAGGCTTCTTCCTCAGGCCATTTACTAACCGCATTCTCCATCATGTCAGATAGATTCTTGGGCCTCTCCTTGTAATGTACCTCTGCATAGCCCTCAGGGGATAGCTCTTGCACCAGTTCGAATCTGCTTGACAATTTTTTCATATTATTACCTCCTTTCTCCAATTCATTCAGTCCATGGGAGCGATTCCTC
>CAZACO010000395.1:0-4564 GCA_964483185.1 uncultured Desulfobacteraceae bacterium | reverse complement strand
AGCTGTATCGGTTACCCAGGCGTTCCTCCCCCTTATTCGCAAAACAAGAGGGAGGGAGGTGGACCCCATTAGTTGGACAGCCTGATGATGGGAATAAGCTCTGAGCCGGTTTGCTTTGGGAGACATCAGGCAGCCTCCAGGAAAGGATGAGGGAGTTCGTAATAGACCTCATCCGGGGTTCTGTTGTCAAGAGCTTTAGCTGCTGACACTGCCAAATGATATCCCACAAATTCAGCAACTTGCGATATCTTGACATAGGGGCAACATCTGAAAACAATGAGGTATCATCTTGGTAAACCATGGCTGACGTGCCCGGAAGGAACCGATCTTTCCAAATCAAACAAAAGGGCGAGCCTCAGCCCGCCTTTTCAATCATAAGAGGAGAATCTATCCCCTCTATCACCCAGGCATATCTTTCATTTTCTTCAGGGACCGCTCATCGCGGCTGGCTCGCACATGGCAGGCGCAATAAAAGCCATTGCTCCATAACGGTTCCTCGCATTGAGCACCTTTTTCAACCGCGCTCACGGCATTTCCTTATGCCAATCGGTTCTGGACCACCACCAGGAATTCACACACACAATCTTCTATAACTCTCATACATCCTTGACAATTTCACAAAATGGAAATACCGTTATTGACCAATAAGCGTTGAGGACGCGTGGTACAAATCTTCAAGAAAGGGGATTTCCCATGATAGACAGTCGTTATTTCGGCGATGAGACCTTTGTGTTCCTAAAGGATTTAGCTGAGAACAACAATCGCCAATGGTTTCAGGAAAACAAAAAGCGATATGAAGCGCATGTCAAAGAGCCGGCTATCCGTTTCATCGCGGATTTTGAGCCGTTCCTGAAAGAGATCAGCAACCATTTTGTTGCAGACCCTCGACCTGTAGGGGGTTCGCTGTTTCGGATATACCGGGATGTTCGTTTCTCCAAAGATAAGCGGCCTTACAAGACGAACACCGGGGTCCAGTTCCGCCACAAACAGGGAAAAGATGTCCATGCCCCTGGCTTTTATCTCCACTTGGAACCGAACAATGTCTTTGCTGCCGTGGGTATCTGGCGCCCTGACCCTGCGACCCTCGGGAAGATCCGTGATGCAATCGTTGAGAATCCGTCCGCCTGGAAAAGGGCTTTGAACAGGAAGGATTTTAGAAACATGTTCGAGCTATCCGGAGACGTTCTTCGTCGGGCTCCCAGGGGGTATGACCCTGATCATCCCTTGATTGAAGATCTCAAGAGAAAGGATTTTATCGGAATCACCGCTCTGACACAGAAGGCTGTCGGGGATCAGGCGTTCCCGCAACATTTTGCAGAGATATGCAGCGTGGGGACTTCTCTTGTCACGTTCCTTTGCAGCGCCGTTGGACTGCCCTTTTAGTAGGGGGATGGAATTCATCGAGTTTGCCGGGTTGCTGATGAACCCCCTTCTGCCTAACGCGTCCCTCCTTTTTGATATCCCACCGAGTGAAGATCAAGGTCTCACTATTTTCTTGTTTTTCATGCCTTTCGCGGGCTTTCTGAATCCCTGATGCCGGGTCTCGACATTGGTTTTACCCAGACATCGGTGCCTTATTGGACCTCAATACGTAAGCTATTTTTCTATACCATTGACACTTAGCAATAAATATGACAACATAAGACACAGTCAGATAAATTTCATATGGTAAGTCAAATCACGGATAGAGGAGGGCATTATGCCTGTCATAATCACAGCATCCAGCCGCGGCCAGATTGTCATTCCCAAGGATATCAGGAGGGATTTGAACATTGTTCCCGGAAAGAAGCTCTCCATAAAGGAAGATTCGGGTCGTATTCTCATTACGCCATTGCCTGATGATCCTGTAGAGTCTTTTTGTGGAATATTTAAAGAAGGGCCTTCGCTGACAACGGCGCTCATCGAAGAGCGGAAGGAGGACAAGGCACTTGAAACAAGAAAAACTTCTCGATAGCTACGCTCTCCTTGCCTATCTGAACAAAGAAAAGAATTTCCAAAAGATTCAGAAATTCCTTTCTGACGCACAGCGTTCAGGGCGTCCTCTCTTGATGAATGAGATCAATATCGGCGAGACCTATTATATCCTTCATCGGAAAAGAAGCCCGGAAAAAGCGGAGTTTTTTCTGGATACGGTTCTCCCTGGCTTGCCTATCCTGGCATTGGCGAATAGCTTTGAAGATGTCATCGCTGCAGCACGAATTAAGTCAGAGTACCCTATCTCTTTCGCGGATTGTTTTGCGGCGGCGACAGCCCAGCGAGAAAACGCAATTGTGCTGACCGGAAATCCTGAATTCAAAAAGATAGAACATATGGTGAAGATTGACTGGCTGTAAGAAAGGGAGAGGGAACGGGGCTGAATAAACAAAAGGAGAATCTATCCCCTCTATCACCCAAGCATATTTTTCATTTTCTTCTGCGGCTTCGGAAAATTCTGTGTCAAAGAAAAAAAGAGAGAAATCCGAAGACCGGCCAAAACATGACTCTGGAATGCTGGAAGGTCGTCACATTCAGGTGGTCGGCAACACTGAAAGACAACCTTTATTCCAGGGAAAGAAATGGGAAGAAATGGTCATAGAAATAGAAAAAGGAATAGAGGACAAAATTGCGGTAGTTGCCAGGGAAATCGCAAAAGGTGGGAAGAACATTGTGTTCACCGGCGCCGGCATATCCACTGAGAGCGGTATCCCCGACTTTCGAAGCAAAGGCGGCATATGGGATACGTACCGGCCTGTATATTTTGATGAATTCATGTCATCGAAAAAGGCCCGGATAGAATACTGGAAAAGGAAGGTGGCCCTTTACCCTGATCTCATGAAGGCCGAACCCAACCCTGCCCACATGGCGGTTGCTAAACTCCACGAGATGGGTCTGCTTGAGGCTGTCATCACCCAGAATGTTGATGGCCTGCATCAGGAATCCGGCGTTCCCGGCGACAGGGTCATCGAACTCCACGGCAATACCCGAAGGGCACGCTGCATGAGTTGCAAAAAGACCATTTCATTGGCCCAGGTGCACAGGCGCATCGAACAGGGCGATCCGGCCCCGGAATGTGAGTGCGGCGGCTACCTCAAATCAGACACGATTTCGTTTGGCCAGGCCATGCCCGTAGAAGAAGTGGAACATGCGACTCAGTTATCCCGAAACGCCGATTTTTTCATGGTTGTGGGCTCCACGCTCCTTGTCCACCCTGCCGCCGCCATGCCAGCCTATGCCGTAGAAAACGGTTCATTCCTGGCCATCGTAAACCTGTCAGAGACCCCATATGACGATAGAGCCGAGGTGCTGATCAGAGGAAAGGCCGGTGAAGTCCTCCCGGCGATCGTCGAAGAAGTCATTCAGCTGCAAAGACAGTCATCCGCTAAAGCGGGTTTCCCATAGGTATCGCAAATCCTTTTCGGGAAAATGCTGAAAATCATCGCATCGATATTGAGGTCATCCCGGATGAGTTCCATCACCCGAAGCAGGTTTCCTTCATTCGACCGTGTTGGCATAATTGCGGGCACAATATCGATCGGATTCCGGGTGCTGTTCCCTTCGATCGGAACGAATTCCCCCATTCGAGGGCCCCGGTGGGATAGAAAGGACAGCGTCATTCCACGGGGTGAAGGCTGAGACATATTTTCCACGCTTGACACTGGCGTGCATGAAAATTATAATGGTCATAAAAAATTTGTGAGGTGGCCAATGGAAGAATTTCAGCATATTTTGCCTGTTACCAAGGTAAAGAGGCATCTTCTGGACATTCTGAAACGGATGGAGGAGGAAGAAGCAACCATCGCTGTTACCCGCAATGGTGAGCCGGCAGGTATTTTGATGTCTATCGCCCGCTATGGCGCACTCATGGAAACGATTGACATCCTCAGCGACACGGAGATTCTGAAGTCTCTCCAAAAATCAAAAGAGGACTTCAGGGCGGGCAGGATTTTCTCCCATGAAGACGTCTGGGCGGAATGATGGTGTATCGACTTCTGTATTCCCAGACATCACGGGATCAGGTAAGGTCTTTGCACCCTCAGATCAAGTCACTTGTCAAATCTCATGTTCAGCAATTGAAAGCGAACCCTTACGTCGGCAAGGGGCTTGAACGTGAGCTTTCCGGTTACTATTCACTCGTTGTGAAACGATTTCGTATCATCTACGAAATCGACCATCGGCACCATATCGTTCGCATCCATTATGTCGGCCATCGCAAAGACATCTATGAACTCTTCAGGGAGATGATAGAAAAGGAATAGCCTTCGATCTGCACATGCCCAAGGCCTCGGTTAAATGAATGGATGAAATTCAAAGCATCCAATCGCTCCCCCCAGAAATACTCCTATCCAAATAGCTGAACCCATCTCTCCTCTGCGCTGCCAGAGATTCCCCGGCCGGCCGCAACCCAGTCGGGCCGGAGGAATGTTGGATGTGAGTTTGTAAGTTTCCCACTGTTCAGTTTTGGCAGCTATCATCTTCCCTCAACGCTTGACTCAAAGCCACTTCATTTTGCCATCATGGGGACTATCGATTCAGCCACACTAAACCCACCGGAAAACTGCACTTGATTTGGTTCGCAACCGAACTG
>CAZACO010000394.1:0-4579 GCA_964483185.1 uncultured Desulfobacteraceae bacterium | reverse complement strand
CATGTTTGCACATATAGGCCCAGTCCGGACAACTGCAACTGAAGTCGATCTCTTTCGGAGAGGGGAAGAGACCTTTTCCCTGGACCGTAAACAGCTCACCCAATGCCTTTGGGAATTTTCCAGCCAGGAGTTCCTGCAATGAATCAAGCTTCCCCTCTGAGGCCGCTTTGATGTACTTCCAGATCTTCTTGTCGATCGGCTTGATCCGGATGCTGACGGAATATGGCTTTGAACGCGTCCCCTGAACCAGTGATTCTACCTTGCCGGGACCTATCTGCAGATCGAGCACCGCCCCATGCCGGACATAACTGCGGCCTCGGCCGATGCGGTTGCTGTAGTCCGCATACGACTCCAGGTTCCAGTTCCATGATTTGCCCCACCATGTTCGAGCAATGGTGGTGCCTTCAATGGAAACAGGACTGATATCCGAATTTTTCTTCCTGAGTTCTTCTAACTTTTTAGCCGCCTTTGCCCGTTTTTCCGCAACGCTGACATAAGGCCCATAGCCCCAGTATCTCGCGTACCGCATCCGCACCTCCTGCCTTTCTATAGCCTCAAACTGAAAAGGTCCATCAACTCATCGTTTTTCATCTCGGTGATCCACGCATCGCCGCTCCCAGCGATGACGTCCTCGGATAACCGGGCCTTTTCTTCCAGCATCATGTCGATTTTTTCTTCTACGGTTCCCCTGGTAAGGAATTTGTGCACAATGACGTTCTTTTTCTGCCCGATCCTGAAGGCCCGGTCGGTTGCCTGGTTTTCCACGGCAGGGTTCCACCACCGGTCAAAGTGGACCACATGGCTTGCTTCGGTCAGATTCAGCCCGACCCCCCCGGCCTTCAGGGACAATACCATAAAGGGAATATAGGTTGGACTCTGAAATTCCCCAATAATGGCTTTTCGTTTTTTGACAGGCACGCTCCCATGCAGGATGAGACCCTTTCGATTGAAGATCGTCTCCAGAAAATCATGAAGCGGCCCTGTCATCTCCTTGAATTGCGTAAAGACAAGGACCTTCTCCCGCTTTTCTTTTATGGTTTCGCAGATCTCGCGAAGCCTCAGGAATTTGCCGCTCTCGGTTTCCGCAAATTCCCCGGTGCCGAGGTATTGATCCGGGTGGTTGCAGATCTGTTTGAATCGCATCAGCGAGGAAAGGATCAGTCCCTTTCTCTGGATCCCATCTGATTCGGCAATCGATTCCTTTATCTTCTCAACTATGTCCTTGTACAGGAGGACCTGTTTCTTGCTGAGCGGCGCGTAGGTCTTCATCTCCACCTTTTCAGGGAGATCGGAAATGACCGATTTATCCGTTTTCAGGCGTCTCAGGATATACGGGCTAACAATTTTTCGCAATCTCGAATAGCCCGATGGGTTATGAGTCAACCTCTTTGAAAATTCCTTGAATTCCCTGGGGCTCCCGAGCAACCCCGGGTTTAGGAAATCAAAGAGGGACCAGAGGTCCGACAGCCGGTTTTCAATGGGGGTCCCTGTCATGATAATACGGTTGAAGGATGCGAGACCTTTGATGACCCTGGCCTGTTTCGTCCCCGGGTTCTTGATTGCCTGGGCCTCATCAAGGATGATGTAGTTCCACGAATAGTCCTGGAGCCACTTGAGCCTTTGGACGAGGGCATATGTGGTAATACACAGGTCAAACGCATCCAATGATTTCTTATGGTTGGGTGTGGCATTTTTCTTCAGATCCGCCCCGGGATGCGCGATATAGACCTTGATGTCAGGGGAAAACCGCCTGATTTCATAGTCCCAGTTGGAAATAAGAGAGGCCGGTATGATGAGGAGGGATGCCCGGTCTGGCTTTTTGGATCTTTGTGCATCGGATTTCAGGATGTTCAAAAGACCGAGGACCTGGACGGTCTTGCCCAGACCCATATCATCCGCAAGACACGCCCCGAACCGGAGTGAATGGAGAAAATAGAGCCAGTTGATCCCCCTTTGCTGATATTCCCTGAGCTTTGCCTTGAAGCCCTTGTCGGGCTTTACTGAACGGATCAAGGAAGGATCGATCAGCTTTTCAACGACCGATCGCAGCCATTCGCCGTTTGAGATGCTGTGATCGATCTGCCCGGCATCGATGTTCAAGAACTTCTCAGGCATAAGCTGCATCTGGAGGGCCTCTCTCAGACTGATGCCTTTCTTTTCCATCATCTCTTTTGCCTTTTCATAGGCATCCAGCGTCTGTTTGAGCCTTTCCTGGTCCACGGCCACCCATTTGTTTTTGATAAAGGCCAGACCTTCGGATTCATCCAAAAGCCTTCTGGCCTCCTCTTCGGAGATCTCCATGTCGCCGACAAACAGCCGTGGATTGAAACTGAGGACCGCGTCCATGCCCACAAAAGAGGGCTTTTTGTCCCCGACACTGAAATTCAGGGCGACCCCGGCCCTGTTTCCTTTCCACCAGTTCGGAATTCTGCACAAAATGCCCGATTCTTCGTAGATAGGAATCTCTTTTAAAAAGGAAAATGCCTCTCCTGACGTCCAGGCCAGGGGATGAAACATCTCTCCGGTTTCAAGAAGATCAGCAATGAGCGGGCTCATTTTTGCGGCTTTATGTACGGTTGCAAGGAGTTCCAACAGCTTTTCATGATCATCTCCATATTCCTGCAACGCGTGTTTAAGCGGAAGATGTTTGGATCTTCCCTGCCTGTTCAGTCGGGTGGAATAGGTTGCCATAAAGGCAAACGGGTAGTCGTCATCCCTGTTTTCCACCAGGTGGAAAAATACCCGTCCCACAAGCTGGGCATTGGGGCTGTAGGTCCTGACAAACTCCTCGACAGATCCCTCATATGACCGGATCGCAGTGGCAAATGCCTTGTGCAGTTTTGTCCACACCTCTTCGAGGAGGTCTGCGCCGATGTATTCTGAACCGATCATCATCGGGACCTGGTCCAGGTGCGTCTGCAATTCATCTTCAGGCAGCAAGAGCGCCGCCTTGTGACGCACGATTTCGAGATCCGGCGTCTGGGTCAGTTTCCTTGCAAAGGCGCCGGCAAAGCCGCGCCAGTAATCCAGGGATGGAGAGAGATGGACCTGTTGATCTGAAAAACCCAGCATGAGAAGCCATGAATCATCTTTGGACATGAAACGCTTCCATATCTCGTCCTCGATCAATCGGCTGCTTTGGTTAATGCCATCCCCGTCAGATGTCCATTCCAGTTGCAGGGACCGGTTCGGCATCACAACAACATTTAATTCCTGATTCATCATTTCCTGCATGGTTTACTTCGTCTCATAATTCTCTAAAGCGGCATGGCAATCAAGAATGTCTCGCACAAAGACGCGAAGGCACAAAGATTTTCTTTTTTTTACAGCGGGTTAACTTATACAGCTGTTCTCCATACCTGATTCGCAACAGATAAGGGTCCTGCTCAGGTTGCATCTCTTGGGCCTTTTTCCGTTTTGATCGTTTGTTCGTGTTTGTTGCCTATTGTGGGCCTGCTGTTTCTTTAGGAGACAACCGACCAGTGGATGTATTGATCATAGAAGGCGCTCTTCTTGACGGAGAGTTCAAATTCATACAGCCCTTTCTTCTCCCTCCGGATATCTACAAGACCGAAGTATTCACAGAATCGTTCCAAAAAGCGGAGTGAAAAACAACTGCCGACCTCGTCTGACGGGGCCGCATAAAAGGCAGCCTCGGCCTCGCCAAGCACAGCCGGGAAGGCCCGAACAAAGCTATCGGCCAAAATCTTGTCCGTAACAAACTGCTGCGCCTTTCGATGCAACAGGTATAAGGAGAACACAGCACCTCCCTGGATGATCCAGAACAGAGGATACCGATCCTGAAAGGCCCAATTGAAACGACGCACAAACACGTTCATCAGTGTGAAAAAATGTGATGCCGAAAACCCCTGTTCGACGAGTTTTGTCCCCTTCACTGTCAGGCTGTAATGATTCTTTGCCTTTTTCAACCACCCGCACATCTTGAGCACGTGCCGCAAGGAGTTTACGGACACGGCCTCCTCTTCGGATCGGATACGGGGATGAAACCGATCCGAGGGATAGATGAACGCATCATAGAGTTCCCGTGCAAAGGCGAGGGGGAGATTCCCCTTGGCAGTGGACTTTATGGGTCCAAGATCTTTTAGCCTTGATAGAAAAACGAGCGTGTTTTTCACAACCGGGATTTCCTGAAAGGCTTCCGGTTCGAGGGCATGGTTGAACCGGACCATATCTTCCAGGGTCTCCAAAGGATCATACAATACCCGATGGATCTGATGAGAGGAGAGGCCCAGGAAATCGATCTGAGAAACCGAACCTTTTCTCTCCATAAAACGGCCAATGAATTCATTGGCCTCTGCGAGGGAGCCGAATGCCTGATCGCTTATTTGCTCCCCGATCTCTTCCATCAGCCGTTCATTCATGCTCTCTTCGCGCTCCCCATCCTCCTTACCCATGCAACAGTTTTTGTACTTCTTCCCCGAACCGCAAGGGCATGGATCATTTCTTCCGATCTTTGTCATGACGTCTACGACTCCTGTCTCCTGTTAAAGGGCTTAGGGCTCGTTCAAAAATAACTGGTACCTTTCCGAGTTATAGATGTTGGGGAGGCGAGCGAGCC
>CAZACO010000393.1:0-4590 GCA_964483185.1 uncultured Desulfobacteraceae bacterium | reverse complement strand
TCTGACCCAAATCTGAGCGTCAATTCTGCGAAGTTATTTTTGAGCGAGCCCTAAGGGCCTCGGCAAGAAATAATTGCGCAAGATTGCGCCGGATGTTGGTTTGTATACAAGGCACATCCACCGGTGCATATTATAAAATATGTGTCGGTGGATGTAACGCAGTAGACGGGCCAAAAGACAAGCAAGAGGTGTAAGTATTTTTTGCCGAGGCCCTAAATCTGACCGAGGTCGCAACTGCCAGTATTTTGAGCAAAACAACTGCACAGCGGTTTCTGAAGACGCTGTGATCGCCGGGTTGTTTGAACCGCGAGGAAGACAGTAAACTTGACCTCCAGGCTGGTTTTGAACTACTGCCCTGAAATGGGCCGAGAAGGCCATCGACATGTCTCAGGAAACCGGACTGGCGGCAGGAATCGCAAGGGAGTTGGGGCTCTGAGATGTGAGAGCTGTGAGAGGCGTAAGAGGGGTTGCCATGGAAAAATGGAGGTTTGTGGAAGTGGACGGGTTGAGCTATGCGGAAACGGCCGTCTACAGACCGGTCCTTATGCGCGCTGTCAGCGAAGGGGTGGTCCCGGAAACGGTCTCCTTTTGCAGGTTCCCGGTACCCAGCCTGGTCCTCAACTTCTTTAACGACCCGCAAAAGGAGATCAATCTGGGGTTTTGCAGGAGAAATAACATCCCGGTCTATCGAATCATCTCCAGCGGCGGCCCGATCTTTGGAGATACCGGGTACATCTTCACCTTCCTTCATCTGAAGCGAACCAATCCCAAGGTTCCCCCGGACGTCCCCAAGATGTTTGAAAAGACACTTACCGGAGTGGCAGAAGGGATCTCAGCTCATTTTGGAATCGAGTGCCGGTTCAGACCGCTCAACGATATAGAAGTCCGGTGCGATGATGGCTCATGGAGAAAAATCGGTCCCTCTTCCTGTTTTTACGAAGAAAAAGCCATCCAGATGGGTTCAGGGATTCAGGTAAAGGCGTCTGATGCCGATCTCATTGCCGAGGCCATATCAGCGCCACCCGAAAAGTTTGTGGACAAGGCGGCAAAAAGCATCCAGGAGAGAATAACATATCTGGAAAAGGTCGTGGGGAGAGAGATTGACCTGGGGGAGATGAGAGATATCTATGTGGCTCAGATCGAAAAGGTATTCCAGGTGAAATTGGATCCCGGAGGGCTCACAGATACAGAAAGAGGATATTACAGCGAAATGGAGAGGGAGTACACGAGCGATGATTTTTTCATGGAGCGCGCCGAAGAGCGGTTGGGTGTTATCCCTTCGGATGTCACCCGGAAAATGATTCAGTTCAAGGTCCCGGAAGGCCCCTTCATGAGGATCATTGTCTTGACAAAAGGGAATCGAATCAGAGAGATGATTATCTCCGGCACGATTCACGCCTCTCCTTTAAGGCCCACCACGCCGATTCACGAGATTGAAGCGGCGCTGAGAGGTCAACCGATTGACAAAGGTCTTTTTGAGACCCGGATTGGCAAGGTGCTGTCCCGTGAAGGGTTTCATATCGCCAAAGTTTCCCCGGAGTTGTTAGCAGAAAAAATCTATGAGTGTGCACTTTCCTGAACCAGGAAGAGAAGCGATCGAACAAATATAGCGAATTTCAAGGATAGTGGAGTGGCGGAATGACAGAAGACGTCGTAAAACAGCTGAAGGGACAGCTTGAAAAACTCAACCAGATGGCCTTCTATAACCAGAAGCTGAAAAATACGGGTATCCGCCCGTCGGATATACAGGCCTTGGATGATTTCGAAAAAATTCCCTTCACGACCACCACCGAGCTGTTGAAAGAGCTGAAGAAGAAGCCATCGGAATCTTCTCTCTATTCCGATGACGTGACCCGCATCAATTTCTCTCCGTCGGGACATGACCTGTATCCGGTCTACCACACCTCTAACGATCTCCAAAAGATGCACCAGGTCTGCGCCCGTTCCTTGGAGGCCGCGGATGTCCAGAAAGGGGATATCTGTGCGGTAACCTTCGGATACCATCTCTTCATTGCCGGGCTCTTCTATCAGGGGCAACTGGAATACTACGGGGCCAAGGTTATCCCCGTAGGTCCGGGTGAATCCGAGAGGGCTATCCAACTTATCAACGACTACCAGGTATCCGTCCTGATTTCAAATCCCACCTTCGCCATGAAATTAGCCCAGAAAGGGATCCCCAGTGTCAGGATCCTGTTCGTGGGGGGTGAACCGTTTACATCGGTGGAGGGATATCCGGAAAAGGTCCGGGAGGCCTTTGGAAAAGAGATCACCATTATAGATTCCTACAGCATGGCCTTATGTATGCCGATTGCCCGCAGTTGCCTGTATGGAACAGGGCTTCACATCATGGACGATTTTGTTTATGCCGAAGTCATCGATCCTGAAACAGGGGAGACGCTTCCCTACGGGGAAAAAGGGGAACTGGTCCTGACCCATCTGCACAAGGAGGCTGCCTCTTTGCTCCGATACCGTACAGGGGACCTGACCGTTTTGGAGAAAAAGAGATGTGGGTGCGGAAGGGCGTTGACGTTGCCGAAGAGCATTTTTGGCCGGACCGACGAAATGCTCAAGGTCAAGGGCGTCAAATTCTGGCCGTCGCAGATCAGCGGGGTTCTTCGGGCATTTCCCGGACTCACAAGCAGGTATCAAGTGGTCGTTCGCACAAAGAGGGGAGTGGATTTTCTCCTGTTGATGGTAGAGGGGGATGATACGTCAAGCCCGGGTATTGATGAGCTATCAAAACGGCTGAAGCAGGCGACCCTCCTGGCCTTTAACGAAATACGCGTCGTCAGCCGATTAGACAAAGGCCCAACGGTTATCGATGAACGCAAGGGGAGGCGTTTTTAATAACATGGGGTAAAGGGTAGATGGAAAAGCTCAGGTTCATAACAACCCGTTATAATAAAACGATTTTCTAAACCGCGAGGACAGACGACGATGACGGCCTTTATCATCCGTCGATTTTTGATGCTGATCCCCACTTTTATCGGCATCACCTTAGTGGTCTTTGCCACGATGAAGCTCATCCCGGGCGACCCTATCATCGCCCTCCTCCAGGATAATTACTCCGAAGAACTTGCCGCAGAGCTGAGGGTCAAACTTGGGTTTGATAGACCCCTCCCCGTGCAGTACACCATATGGCTGAGAGACCTTTTTTCGGGCAACTGGGGAACATCCATTATCTCCAGACAACCAGTGCTCGATGAGATCCTGCAAAGGCTCCCTGTAACCATCGAACTTCTCGTTCTCGCCCTCTTTTTCGCCCTGGTTATTTCTATTCCCATAGGGATTATTTCCGCCAAAAAACGGAACACAGCGATCGATTACAGCGCCATGACCTTTGCCATGTTGGGCATCTCATTGCCCGAGTTCTTTCTGGGGGCACTCCTTCTGCTCTTCTTTTCCCTGGAACTGCAGTGGCTCCCGGCCACCGGTTATGTCCCCTTTTTTGAATATCCGGTTGATAATCTCCGACATATGGTACTTCCCGCCCTTACATTGGGCATGACACGGGCCGCCCTGATTGCCCGTCTGATGCGAAACAGCATGCTCGAGGTGATCCGCCAGGACTACATCGATACGGCAAGGGCAAAAGGGCTTTCGGAATTCATGGTCATCAACAAGCATGCCCTGAAGAATGCCCTCATCCCCACGGTAACCGTGGTAGGGCTTCAGGTCGGGTACCTCATCGGCGGGGCCATTATTGTCGAAAGCCTCTTTGCCATCCCTGGAATCGGTTCTTTTGGGATCGACGGGATCCTTCAGAGAGACTATCCGATGGTCCAGGCCTTTAGTGTGGTGGCTGCATCCGGCTTCATTATTACGAATTTCGTGGTGGATGTCGTTTACACGCTTCTCGATCCGAGGATCCGGGTATGAACCCGGGAGAAAAGGGAATGGAGCCTGCTAAAACGGACAGTATGGCCGGGATCGTCTGGAAGCGACTCGTGAAGCGCAAAGTCGCCGTCCTGGGTCTGTGCATCTTCTTGGCCGTGATTCTCTGTGCGATCTCCGCGGATTGGATTGCCCCTTACGGTCCCAATCAGATGATCCCGGATGCTCAGCTCCTTCCCCCTTCCTGGAGACATCCGATGGGCACCGATATGCTCGGCAGAGACGTACTCAGCCGCATCATCTACGGAAGTCGCATATCCATTTACGTGGGGATTGTGTCCATGCTGATTGCCACTGTCATCGGGGTTCCGTTGGGCCTGATTTCCGGCTATTTCCGCGGCTGGATGGATCAGCTCATCATGCGTCTCATGGATGTTATGCTGGCCTTCCCGGTCTTTTTGCTGGCCATCATGATCATGGTCGTTTTAGGCGCGAGCGCCACCAACGTGTGTGTTGCCCTCGGGATCGTCTACATCCCGAGATATGCCAGGATCGTCCGGGGCAGTGTCCTGTCCATCCGGGAAAACGAATACCTTGAAGCGGTCCAGGCCTTAGGCATCAGGAAATGGAGGATTTTTTTGTTGCACATCCTCCCAAACTGCCTCGCCCCGGTACTGGTAATGCTTTCTCTATCCATCGGCGTGGCCATCATCGCCGAGGCCTCCCTCAGCTTTCTCGGAATGGGGACCCAACCCC
>CAZACO010000392.1:0-4599 GCA_964483185.1 uncultured Desulfobacteraceae bacterium | reverse complement strand
GCACCCTTTTCACCAGGGCATTAATTTCCGGATCCCCAAAAACCTCCCACCATCGATCTTCCGGTACAACGGCCGTAGCATGTCTGGTCCGATACTGAAACCTTTCCGGCTGGGCAAATTGAAGATCCGGCTTTTTGAAGTCCGGGCCCATCTTGATACATCCGCCTGCCGTCAAACAGGCGAACGCTATCAGAAAAAGAAAACCAGAGAGGCGCCGGTTCATCACGCCTCCTCTTTCCTGTTCATATCCAGCCCTGTCAAAGAAAATTGGACGATGTGTTCCACCAACCTCTCCTTGAACGCCTCATCATATTCCTGTCCCATGACGCGCGTAATCGGTAACCTGGCAAAATTGAAATAGATTACCATGGCAAAAATGCTCACGATATTGAGCATCACGCGCTCCCTCTCTGCTCCCTCGAGCAGAAAAGGACGGAGCATGCCGGCCACCTCTCCGAAAAAAGGCTTAATCACCTCATCAACAAGCATATCGGTGGCAAGACCCGGCATGGCCATCTCCCGGATCATGAGCTGGGCATGACGCAGGCGCTCATCATCGGTCAAAGGCCCCTTCAGAAAGGCCTCGGCCAGGGCATGGACGATGCCTGGGAGCGACCTTCCATCATGGGCCAACAGGGCGTCCTTAAAGCATGTTTGGACCCTTCTGGCCCGGGGTATCCAGCGGGACCTGAATACCTCTAAGTAGAGATTCTGCTTGTTGCCGAAATGATAGTTCACCGCAGCGAGATTGCAATGGGCGGCTTGGGTGATTTCCCTGACCGTGACGGCATGAAACCCTTTTTCCGCAAACAGGGCCTCTGCCTCGTCTAATATGCGGTCTTTGGATTCTGTGCAGTTGTCAATTTGGTTCATGTTACCATCCCTCTGTTTAATACAAACGTTTGTATTAAACAACTGTTTTAATGTCAAGGGATATTTTTTCGATTTCAGAGGCCGTTGGCCTGAGAAATGAAGAAATTTGGTCAACCCTCTTTTTCACGATGGACAAACGGTTCTGCCGGTAGTTATATAACCGATAGAAACAGAAAACGGGCGGCATATCTGGTGGAGATAGAGATCCTTAGTGCAGAATCTATGGGTGTCAGGGGCCTAGGCTGTTATGTAAAGACCCATCAGAGGCATGTCCTTATAGATCCTGGTCTCGCACTGGGATACATGAGGCATAAGCGTCTGCCTCATCCCAAGCAGGTGGCCTCGGCTGAGAGGGTGCGGCAAAGAATCATTGAGCTATGGCAGAAGGCTACGGATATCGTATTCAGCCATTTTCATGGGGACCATGTTCCTCTTGTTGACGCGAATCCCTATCAACTCCACGCCAGGGAGGTGGAAGGACTCAATCGGAACGCTCGAATCTGGCGCAAAAGCCTGGCTCATCTCTCCCCCCGTGAAGGGTTGCGCGAGGCATCGTTGAGAGCCGCCCTTGACCTTGATTTTTTGGATGGCGAAGGTGTAAGGAACGGGCCGCTCTGGTTTTCAGACGCCGTTCCTCACGGAGACCCGGAGGTGACAGATGAATCGGTGATGATGACCCTGGTTGAAGAGGGTGGGCGATTCCTTCACGCTCCGGATATCCAGCTTCTCCACGATCAGACCGTCTCCCAGATACTTGAACGGCAACCGGACATTCTGCTTGCCGGAGGTCCGCCCCTCTACCTGTCCAGGCTCACGCAAGAACAGATCGAACGGGCCTGGCAAAATGCTTTGAGGCTGGCCCAGGGTGTCGACTGCCTCATTCTCGATCACCACCTGCTAAGATGCACTGAAGGGATCAACTGGATTGACCGGTTGTCAGCAGCGGCTGGAAAGCGCGTCTTTTGTGCCGCGGATTACATGGGTGAGCGGAGAACCTTTATGGAGGCAAAACGGGAAAGCCTTTACCAAAGGTTTCCTGTGGCTGAAGACTGGCATGAGGCGTATGCAAAGGGTGAAGCGACCACTGAGCATTATCGCTGAACGCCTTAGGCCTTCACCTCTCATATCCCTTGAGTCGAAGATCCCGCTTAGCGGGAAAGGAACCCCCTGCGCCTGCGTGTATGGATGCGGGAAGGTCCCTGATTTTTTGAGAAGTTGCGATAAAATTGCTGTTATGGTTTGCCGTTTTTGTCAGCGGGTTGATGACGTTGATCCAGATCCTCACCCGCGGGATTGCCCGCCAACACGGCCCGTATCTCTTCCATGATGGGGCCGTCCTCTCCCCAGAGCTTGCAGCTATCGATCAGGTTGGACAGGCCCCTGAATTCATCTAAGGAACGAGGAATTGGATGACGCTCTCGGGAGTAGTGGGTCCAATACCCATGCAGCGCAGCGGTCCCCATCACCACAATCAGATGGGTCAGATGATTACACCCCCGAACCCCACCCAGAAGATGGTTTACCTTCTCGCTGTAACCTGACACGATCTGGAGGCCGACAATCTTTTTCACTCCCTCCGAGGTTGTTGGGCAGAGTTCATGGGGTGTCGTAAGCATCTCCGCTTCCGCATCCAGAATGGTGACAGGCCACCCCCCGATAAGCATTCGAACGCACATCCGGTGAACCAGCCCGGGTTCACGTGGTTTTCCGTTCCAGTGGTATCCCTGGACCAGGCGCTCATCCCTTAGCCAGCCCTCGACAACCAATTGACCGTTATCCAAGGGGTACGTCCGCAACTCCAGGCGCCGTTCGTGGACCGGGGCTTCCTTGATGAGTTCTTTGAGTGTGCTCATAAATCGTTCTCCTTGAAAATACCATTCCCTTTTCAACGAGAACCCGCATGGGCTGCAGAGGCAACCTCACTCACGGCCGGGACCTCGCATGACGGATTGACTGGAGACGGGTTATCTGAGATAGGAAAAGAGTGCGATGCCGAGGACAAATAGGATGAGCCCCATCAACCGAACCGTCTCAGGTCTTGCCTGAATAAACCACCAGTCCATCAGGGCTTTGCTCTGTTCAAAAGGCGCCATATAGAAATAGATCCCTTTTGAGGTGGCCAATAGGCCTAAGATAAAGGCGAACCAAAAAATGTCCTTGTTGCAAAAGGCCCCGATGATCAGAATAACTCCGAAAGCAAAGGGAAGGACAGACAGGTGTTTCACCTTTTTGGTAAGGAACATTTTCTTGAAAACTTCTCTGGCTTTTTCGGTGAAAACGATCACGAACGTGCCAGAGGCAATCCACAAGAGTGCGATAATATAAAGTAATGCCTTCATTTTTACCTCCACCTAAAGTGAGCGGTTCCAGGCTCAGGGTTTCCTGAATGGTATATTTTACATACCTGGGTGCAATTTGGAAGTAAAATCGTGGGGATTTGTTTCAAAATCCGTCTGCACGAGAAACCTGTAGCCATGTCAGGCCTCCTTTTGACAAAGTGGCGTTCGTTTCGAAATTGTAGCTCTTGACAAATCTAAGCCCTTTATGGTATCTAATATATTTGTGAGGACTTGATTGCTCGACACGCTTTTTCGCCTGTTACACGGGGTGCCACCATGCGTAGAGACCAGGAACTGTTTGAAGATGAAGGGAAAACCCGGGGAGTTCTCTCGGGCAATGATTCCAGAAGGTCGCCAAAGGAGGCGGCCAAAGGAGTTCCCGGCGATTCATCATCTGATGATGAGATCATAGAACTTGTGGATGTCGTCGGGAAGGGGGATGACGTCCAGGAGATCGGTACAGATGACCTCGCCCTGTTGTTGGATGAAGAGGGAGATTCTGAAGAAGGAGGGCTATATGACGAAAAAGCGGATGAGGATTCAGACGGGTTCTCACACGCCCTCGAAGAAGCACCTTCAGAAGCTCTCGAATCGAACCTGCGCGATCGCAGTGAACCTCTTGATGACACCTTTGATTCGCCTGACTTTGATTTTGAAACCCCCGAAGATTTAGAAGAATCGAGCGCGGATGCATTGTCAGAGATACCTCAGGAGGACCTGGCGGAAGTGATGGCAGGCCTAACGGATGAGATCGAAGCCCGTAAGACCGAGCCTGCGGCCATCGGTGAAGAACTGCCCGCTATTTCCACGGAGAGGTTTGAAGAAATCATTACCGAGGTGGTCAAGGACGTTGTGGAGAGGGTTACAAGAGAAACCATGGCTGAAGTTGCAGAAAAGGTCATCAAAGAAGCCATTGAAGGCCTGAAGCAGAGTCTTGAACCAACACCGGAGTAGCCGCTGGTCCCAGCGGGTTTATTAAAAACCCCATAACATCGGATATAATAGAGGGGGTTGTAAGGGGAGCTGCAACCCCCTTTTTATTTTGCAGCGTGTGATGCAATATCTCCTGAGAGAATTTTTCTCTGGACCTCTGTTTTCCTATATACGCCCCCTTGATGGATTTATTTTATCCTGATAGACTCAGATACCTTTGGATTGTGAGGAGCCTCTGATAGATGAAAAATGAACAAATGGCCAAAAGTTACGAACCCGAAAGCGTTGAGCGAAAATGGTATGAATACTGGGAAACCAACGGTCTCTTTAAGGGAGAGGCCGTCTCTGACAAGGAGTCCTATTGCATTGTGATTCCACCTCCAAATGTCACCGGGACCCTGCATATGGGCCACGCCCTGAACAACACCCTTCAGGACATCCTCTGTCGTTTCAA
>CAZACO010000391.1:0-4610 GCA_964483185.1 uncultured Desulfobacteraceae bacterium | reverse complement strand
GCGGGGGCATGTACGATGTGTACAGCGTGGTCCAGGGCATTGACCAGATCCTGCCGGTCGACATCTATATTCCGGGTTGCCCGCCCCGGCCGGAAGCCGTTCTGCAAGGCCTGACGCTCCTTCAGGAAAAGGTCAGGGCAGAAAGGCCCGTTCGCTCCATCTTTCATTTCCCCGGTGGGACTCAGGGCACGAAGAAACCGATCCGCATGGACGGGATTTCCAAATCCCGGGAGCCCCGGGGACCCGGGTATTACGGTACCCCCCCGAGAGGCACTGCCGCGAGGCCGCCTGACTTCTGGGAAAGCCGCTCCGAGTTCATGTGGACCCCGCCGGCGCATCGCATTGAACCGAATGAAAGGGACAGGGGCCTGGGGCGATCCCTGAAGGAACGGTTCGGGGATAGCCTCCGGGAGGCCCCTCACACCTCGGACATGCTCACCTTCCATGTGGACGAGCCGTCCCTGAAGGATGTGTTGCACTTTTTGAAGACCGAATCGACCCCCAAGTTCCGGCGCCTGGATGATCTGACCGCCATCGACGAATCCGCCCGCCGCAACCGGGGGGACTACCCTGACTTCAGCGTGGTGTATCATCTCCTTTCATACGAGTCGGCAAGCCGGGTGCGCCTGAAGGTGGCTCTCTACGGAAAAGACCCCACCGCCCAAAGCGTGACAGGCATCTGGCCCTCCGCCAACTGGTATGAACGAGAGGCCTTCGATCTCTTCGGGATCCGGTTTGAGGGACATCCGGGGCTGCGTCGCATTCTCATGCCGCCGGCCTGGGAAGGTTTTCCATTGCGAAAGGGCTTTAAGGGCCGGGCCACGGAGATGGCGCCTTATACCCGGGCCGATGCCGAGAACCTCCAGCCCCTGGATGCCGGGGAGTATTTCACCCCCCGGGGCGACGAAGAGTATCTGCTCAATATCGGTCCCCATCACGTGAGCACACACGGGCTCATGCGCTTTATCCTGCTGGCCAGGGGGGAGGAGATCCGCGGCCTGGATATGGACATCGGTTATCACCACCGGGGCGTGGAGAAGATCGGTGAACGCCAGTCCTGGTTTCAGTTCATGCCTTACACGGACCGGGTGGACTACCTCAGCGGCGTGGCCAACAACCTGTCGTACGTCCTTTCCGTAGAGACCCTGGCAGGCATCAAAGTCCCTGACAGGGCCCAATTCATACGGGTCATGCTCGCGGAATTCTTTCGGATCAGCAACCATCTCATGTGGCTCGGAGAGCTGGCCCACGACACCGGGGCCATGAGTCCCGTCTTTTATACGGTCACGGACCGCGAAAGGATCATGGATATCATGGAGCTGATCACCGGCGCCAGGCTGCATCCGGCCTGGTTCCGACTGGGCGGACTGGCGGCCGACCTTCCGGAAGGATGGAAGGAGCGGGTGGATGATTTTGTCCGTGTTTTCCCGGGCCGCATCAAGGCCTATGAATCCCTGCTGACGGACAATGCCATTTTTCAGGGCCGCACCCGGGGGGTCGGCCATCTTTCTCTGGACGACGCCATCGAATGGGGGATTACAGGCCCTATGCTGCGGGGAAGCGGGCTCAACTGGGATGTAAGGAAAAATATGCCCTACTCGGGGTATGAGGCCTTTGACTTCGATGTTCCCTGCTTCAGCGAGGGCGACTGCTACGCCCGGTATCGGGTCCGAATCGAGGAAATGCGCCAGAGCCTGAGAATCATCCAACAGGCGGCGGCAAAGATGCCGCCCGGCCGTTATGTCACCGATGACTACCGCTATGCCATTCCCAAAAAGGACGAGACCCTGAGGGATATCGAGACCCTTATCCACCATTTTATCCATGTGACCCGGGGTCCGAAAATTCCAAGGGGGGAAGCCTACCTCACCACCGAGGGCGCCAGGGGAGAACAGGGCTACTATGTGGTGAGCGACGGCCACACCATGGCCTATCGCATGCGGATCCGGACGCCTGATTTTGCCCACATCCAGGCCCTGCCGCTCATGGCGGTAGGCGGGTCCATTTCGGATCTGATGCCGATTATCGGCTCCGTGGATTACATCATGCCCGACACGGACAGGTAGGGGGACGTCGATGCTGCCGAAAGAGATAAGGGAAAAACTGCAAGAGCAGATCCGGGAGAGCGAGGCCCCCCGGGAGCAGGCGGTCAATGTCATGTACGATCTTCAGAGACATTACGGTTATCTGAGCGACGAGGCCGTAGGTGAAGCCGCCGATCTCCTCGGCATGACGCCTCTGGAAATCGACGAACTGGCGACCTTTTACGATTTCATCTACCGGGAGCCGGTGGGAAAGTATGTGATTCATGTGTGCGACAGTGTTATCTGCTGGATGTGCGGAGAAGAATCCGTCATGGAATACCTTTCCAAAAAACTGGGAATTGCGCCGGGGCAGACCACCACGGACGGGCTCTTCACCCTTTTACCTGCGTGCTGTGTGGGCTATTGCGACCATGCACCGGCCATGCTCATCAACGGAAAGCCATACGGCCCTCTGACGCCCGATTTCATCGACGACACCCTGGACACACTCCGGCGTCGGCATCCTGAATCCGAGGAGGTCAGATAATGGCGGCCGGCCAACCCTTGATTCTGCCAGACAGACCTGAACATGAGACCCTGTCGCTGGATGAATACCGCCGGACCGGCGGGTATGAGGGTCTTGAAAAAACACTCCGGAATCACGCCCCGGCCGAGATCCGGAAGATGGTGCTGGACTCAGGGCTGCAGGGTCGTGGCGGCGCGGGGTTTCCCGCGGGCAAAAAGTGGGAACTCCTGCGGGATGACGCCCCCCATCCCAGATACATCGTGGCGAACACGGACGAAATGGAGCCGGGGACATTTAAGGATCGTGTGCTCCTTTCCGTAAACCCCCACACGGTCATTGAAGGGATGATCATTGCCGGGTATGCGAACTCCGCCGAAAAGGGATACTTTTTTGTTCGACCTTCCTACCATTGGGTGGCCTTGAAATTTGAGAAGGCCCTTAAGGAGGCCAGGGCGTCAGGGTTCCTGGGCAGCGAGATCCTGGGAACAAATTATTCCTTTGACATCACCGTTCACCGGAGCGCGGGCCGCTACATCTGCGGAGAGGCAAAGGGGTTGATCCATGCCCTTGAGGGTCAAAGACCCCACCCCACCATTGAAGGCCACCTGACCGATGAAGGCCTGTGGGGACAGCCCACTATTGTCAACAATGCGGAGACCCTTGCCTATGTGCCGCACATTATCAGAAACGGGGCCGAGTGGTTCCGCAACCTGGGGAGACATGAGAAGGCCCCCGGGAACAAGATCTACAGCGTGAGCGGCCGGGTCAACCGTCCCGGGGCCTTTGAGCTCCCCTTTGGAACCCCTCTGGGAGAAATCATCGAGGAGCACGCGGGCGGCATGATCTCCGGATGCGAATTCAAGGCCTGTCTTCCCGGCGGCGCCTCCACCCGGTATTTGACAAAGGAATTTTTCCACGTCCCGATGGACTTTCAATCCATGGCCGGGATCGGTCCCGGACATCGACTGGGAACGGGCGCCGTGATGGTGTTTGACCAAAACACGTGCCTGGTGGCTGCGACCCTGAACCTGATACAGTTTTTCGCCAGGGAATCCTGCGGCTGGTGCACCCCCTGCCGGGAGGGATTGCCGTACATGGAGACCCTGCTCCGCGCCATCGAAAACGGAGAAGGAAAAGAGGCATTCATCCCCCTCCTTCGGGAGATGTGCCGCCACATGCGGAAGGCCTACTGCGCCTTTGCGCCGGGTGCGGCTGCCCCTGTGCAAGCCCTTATCGAGGACTTTTCCGAAGAGGTGCATGCCCACATCAGCCAGAAACAATGCCCGTTCGACCATCGGGCTCGAGACTATTGGCCTGTCAAAGACAATGTAAGAGGACCCAAGGCCCCGGGCCTTGAACCGTGAGCTGTCCGTTATGCCGAAACTGATCATAGACGAGCAGGAGATTGTGGTCCCTGAAGGGACCAAGGTCATCGAGGCGGCGGAACGCCTGGGGATCATGATCCCTCGGTTCTGCTACCATGAGGCCCTGGGTCCCGTGGGCGCCTGTCGAATGTGCGCCGTGAAATTCGTGGAAGGCCCGCACAAAGGGGTTGACATGAGCTGCATGGTGGAGGCCAAGGACGGCATGGTCGTCTCCACCACGGATGAGGAGGCGGTGGCATTCCGAAAATTCGTGATTGAGTGTCTCATGCTCAACCACCCCCATGACTGCCCGGTCTGCGACGAGGGCGGCCACTGTCTGCTCCAGGATCAAACCGTTTCAGGCGGTCACGGGATGCGCCGGTACTTCGGGAAAAAACGGACCTATTATGACCAGGACCTCGGGCCTTTTGTGCAGCACGAAATGAACCGCTGCATCCACTGCTTCCGGTGCAGGCGTTTTTACCAGGACTTTGCAGGATACCGGGATCTGGGGGTCATGCAGATCGGAAACCGCGAGTACTTCGGCCGCTTTCAGAGCGGACGGCTGGAGAGCCCCTTTTCCGGAAACCTCATTGATATCTGCCCCACGGGCGTCTACACCGACAAACCCGCCCGATTCAAGGGCCGGCGATGGAACTTTGAGCGGGGTCCGTCTCTCTGCCTCCATTGCTCCCT
>CAZACO010000390.1:0-4611 GCA_964483185.1 uncultured Desulfobacteraceae bacterium | reverse complement strand
AATGAGCATAATGTTCATGATTACGCACCGGTAGGCTGTCTTGAAAACACCATGGTCGGAAACGACCGGTCCGGCACCGTGGACGTCAATCTCAACCTGCTCAAGGCGGTGGAACTGGCACTCACCGGCGGCAGAGATTTAATCCCCTTCTTCAATCCGATGACGGGCAGGGAAGAAGCCATCCATCAGGATGGGCCGGATACCGGCGAGGCGACCCACTGCAAGACCTGGGACGATTTCTGGAAGGCCTATGTCAGGCAGACCGAATATATCATAGAAAAAAGTGTCGAGGTTTATGAGGCGTCGGAATCGCTCAGGGCAAAATACTTCCCTACCCCCTATCTTTCCTGCCTGGTCAGGGGCTGCGCCGAAAAGGGTCTGGACATAACCCGGGGAGGTGCACAAATCAATTTCACCACGCTTGAAGCCGTCACCTATGCCACGACCGTCGATTCCCTGTTGGCCATCAAGTACCTTGTTTTTGATCAGAAGAAATGCACCATGGCCGAGCTCATCAGGGCCTTGAAGGACAACTGGCAGGGGCATGAAGTGCTTCAGGCCATTGCCAAAAATAAGGCCCCGAAATACGGACGAGACGATGACGAGGCCGACGCCATGGCGCAAAAGGTCATGGATCTGTGGTGCACCGAGACCTGGAAACACACGACCGCCTCAACCGGGAGGCGGTTCAGGCCCGGCATGCTGAGCTGGAATTACTGGGCCGGGGACGGATTTGTCATGGCTGCCAGCGCCGACGGCAGACCCAAAGGACAATTCCTGTCCAACGCCATCTGTCCTTCAAACGGTGCGGATATCAACGGCCCCACGTCCAATGCCAATTCCGTGGGTAAGGTGATGGGCGGAAAGACCGCTGGCGGCAACGGCGATTGGGGTGAATATGTAAACTGTCTTCCCAACGGCGCAAGCCACACCATCACGTTTAACCCATCGATGATCCGTGACCCCGAGCACAAAGAAAAGTTCACGGCATTTTTGAGGGGCTACTGTGAAAACGGTGGCAGTGCTTTGCAGATCAACATGCTGGATCCGGATGTGCTGCGCGATGCCCAGAAGCATCCAAAAAACTACCGCCATCTGCTGGTTAGAATAACCGGTTACAATGCCTACTTTACAGCGGTGGGCAAAGAACTGCAGGATGAAGTCATCCAGCGGGTGAGTCACGGGCGGTTTTAGCTGTAGCTCACCAGGGGCTGGTTACGATAAACCACTGACCTTTGACCTTTCAGCTTTGAACAATGCACAGTACCGGTAATCGAAATCTAAAGGCCACCATTTTAGAGATACAGCGCATGTCCACCGAAGACGGCCCCGGTATCCGCACCACCATTTTTTTTAAGGGATGCAGTTTGAAGTGCCTCTGGTGTCACAATCCGGAAAGTATTTCCCCGCATCCCCAGGTCCACTGGATCGCTAACCGGTGCATCGGCTGCAAAACCTGCCTGGAGGTATGTCCGGAAGGGGCCCTGGCATTTACCCCCGACGGCAATTGCATCGACCGCAACCGGTGCACCGGTTGCGGCCTGTGCGCCAATGAATGCCCGGCAGCCGCCCTGGAGCTTTTGGGACAGACATGGAAACTGGATGACCTGGTTGCCGAGGTGGTGAAAGACCGAACCTATTTTGAGAAATCCGGCGGCGGCGTGACCCTGGGTGGGGGTGAACCGACCCTGCAGACGCCGTTTAATAGGGACTTATTGAAAGAGTTGAAGGAAACCGGCATTCACACGGCGCTGGATACCTGCGGCATGTGTTCCCGCAACGCCCTGGAAGAACTCCTGCCGTATTCGGATTTGTTGCTGTTCGACCTGAAGGAAATTGATCCGCAAAAGCACAAAAGATTCACCGGCACGACCCATGAACAGATTTTTGAAAATCTGATCCATGTGCGCGACTGGATGCAATCGAATGCTCACCCCAGCCAGCTCTGGATCAGAACACCGATCATTCCCGATGCCACTGCCTCCATGGAAAATATCAGGGGGATCGGAAGGTTCATTGCCACCAACCTGGACGGCCTGGTGAATCGATGGGAACTGTGTGCCTTTAACAATCTCTGCAAAGATAAGTATCTGCGTCTGGATCTTGACTGGGCCTACAAGGACTGTGAGCTGCTGAGCAGACTGCTGATGGAAAAAATGGCGGCCGTTGCCAGAAACTCGGGTGTTGACCCGGAGATTGTTCTCTGGAGCGGCTCAACGAAGCTGGAAGTGGATGGCCCTGAATTGGGAGAAATAGCCTGATGAGGACGTTCTTTACCGAACAGGAAATGAAGGCATTTGAGCCGGCGGAAAAGATCGGTCTGGTGGCCTGTGTCAATCCGGAAGGTCTGCCGCATATTTCCCTGATTACTTCGATTATGGCCCTCGAACCTGACCGGCTGACCCTGGGGCAATTCTGTAAAGGGTTGAGCAAGCAGTATATTCAGGTAAACCCTAAGGTCACCTTCCTGGTCATGACCATGGATAAGAAAATGTGGCGGGGACGGGCCAAATGGACGCATCGGAGAAACGAGGGCCCGGAATACGAGCGCTACAATGACATTCCCATGTTCCGGTACAACACCTATTTCGGTATCAATACCGTTCACTACCTGGATCTCATTGAGATTCGTGAACGCGAAGATCTTCCCATGTCCAAAATCGTCCTGTCCGCCATGCTGACAAAAATAACAAAGGGCGTTGTAACAACAGGGATTAATGACAGGATTCTCAAGCCCTTTGCAGAAGATCTGTTTAATCAACTCGCTTCTCTTAAGTTTATTGCATATGTCGGGCCGGATGAATTTCCAGTCATTGTACCTGTGATCCAATGCCAGGCGGCCGACAGCCGGCGGCTGGCCTTCTCTCCAATCGCCTTTAAGGACGAACTCCTGCGCATTCCGCGAGAAACGACGGTCGCCGTGTTCGGCTTGACCATGAAAATGGAAGATGTGCTCGTTCGAGGTACCTTTCGGGGATTCAGCCGTCCGATCGGCTTGCAGATTGGAATCATAGACATCGAATGGGTGTATAACTCCATGCCGCCGGCCCATGGCCAGATTTATCCGGAGCTGGAATTGAAACCATTGGTTGATTTCAATTGATGCGGCCCGGAGAATTGTCTGAGCTGAAACCGGATCCCGAAGAGATGAAACAGGGAATGAAAAGATGAACAGGGGGTGTCCATGTCAGGTTTTCACAACAGGATATTACACATAGATCTGAGTTCCGGCAAACAGGATGTAATCAGTATAGAGAATGAGGACTGGTTGAACTATGTCGGCGGGAGTGCATTGGCGGCCCGGCTGTTTGCAGATACAGAGGGGCCGATGGCAGATCCGTTGTCTCCGGCAAACCCGCTGCTGGTGATGACAGGTCCCATGGTAGGGACAGACTTTCCCGGCAGTTCACGATTTGTCATGTGCGCTCGCTCACCGCTTACGGGGATATGGGGTGAATCTGCGTCCGGCGGCTTTTTTGGCGCCCAGCTCAAAAAGGCCGGTTTCGACGGAATTATTTTTCTGGGAAAATGCGAGCGACCCTCCTATCTGCTTGTCGAATCGGGTCGGGCGGAATTGGCTGACGCCGGTGGTCTCTGGGGGTTGGACACGTATGAAAGCATCGGCAGGCTGAAGCAACGTCACGAAGATAAACAGCGGGCGCGGGTACTTGCCATCGGGCCGGCCGGTGAACGAATGGTAAGGTTTGCGGCAGTGGCCAATGACAGGGCGCATTACCTGGGACGTACGGGCATGGGTGCGGTGATGGGCAGCAAGAACCTCAAGGCGATTGTCGCCAAGGGGACTGAGAAGATCCCTGTCGCCGATGAAGATGCATATCGGGCGGTCAGGAAAGCGGCACTGGCTGATATCAGGGAGTCAATGATCTGTTCTTCATTTCATGATCTCGGGACGGCTGCGGCCATGGACATGGGTATGCTGACGGGTGATGTTCCGATCAAAAACTGGTCCCTGGGCGGGGCATACGACATGGCAGCCGCCATTGGTGGACCTGCCATACATGACACGATCCTCAAGGGGCGGGCGGCATGCTATGCCTGCCCGATCGGCTGCAAGCCGGTGGTGGAAGTGGATCATCCCAAGTACATGGTTTCAAAAGGGCCGGGACCCGAATATGAAACGTGCGCCAGTTTCGGCACCATGATCATGAATGATAATTTAGACGGGATCGCCTACTTAAACGAACTGTGCAATCGCCAGGGACTGGATACCATTACCTGCGGGTCCACGGTGGCTTTCATCATGGAATGTTATGAAAACAGATTGCTGTCAAAGGCAGATCTGGACGGTTTGGACCTGATCTGGGGGAATATCGATGCGGTCATTGAACTGGTAAAAAAGATCACGCTGCGGGAAGGAATCGGAGACAAGGCAGCCTTGGGAAGCCGCGCCATGGCCGAACGTATCGGCGGCAACGCTGGGGATTTTACCGTAACTGTAAAAGGTCTTGAATTGCCGATGCACGATCCCAGAGCGTTTCACGGAATAGGGCTGGCCTACATGAATTCAAACCGCGGCGCCTGCCACCTTCAGCACGCGGTCCAGGCTGTGGAGCAGGGCATGGTCGCATGGCCGGAGATCGGCCTGGAAGA
>CAZACO010000389.1:0-4615 GCA_964483185.1 uncultured Desulfobacteraceae bacterium | reverse complement strand
CCTCAGGGCGCCGGGTTTGCGCGGTTTCTCTTTTGGGTCATACCTGACGAGCTTTGCAACGGGTTTTCCTGCCTTGCCGATAATCACTTCTTGTCCGGCCAAAACTCTCTCAATAAGGGCTGATAATTGGGCCTTTGCTTCAGAAATGTTAGTTAGGATCATTTCTCTCACCTCCTTGTAGTTAGTCTGACCAGACCAGACCAGAAAGTCAAGGAAAAGATACCCCCTTTTTCAAGGGTATGCCGGTGTGGCCTTTCCGCTTTTTCCTGAAACACGGCCGTGGAATTGGCCATAGAGCGATGGCGGGCCTTCACGGAGGAGCCGCATTGGCCTAAAGACCATCGCGAAAAGCGGTGTATGCTTGACTTTTGGTCTACGCAAGCATATATATAAATAATATATACAACGAGACCGGAAAGGGGGCAATATCAATATGGAAACGGCCAAAATATTTCAGAATGGCAATTCTCAGGCGGTAAGGTTGCCTAAGGCGTTCAGATTTCCCGGTAATGAGGTGAAGATATACAAGAATGGCAACCAGGTTATATTGGAGCCGTTGGAACTCACATGGGACTCCCTGTTTGAGGCTCTCAACGAGTTCCCGGTTGATTTCTTCGAAGACGGACGTCAGCAACCTCCCATGCAGGAGAGGGAATCTTTGTGATACGCTATCTGCTTGACACCAATATCTGCATATACATCATCAAAAAACGTCCGCCGGAAGCCCTTGAACATTTCAGGCAGCGTTCGCCCAGAGATGTTGCTATCTCCATCATTACGGTCTTCGAACTTGAGTATGGGGCACAGAAAAGCCGATACCAGAAACGTACGCGGGACGCCCTTGCCAAGTTCCTTGCGCCATTGAACGTTATCAACCTGGATCGTTCTTCTGTGCGAGAATCTGCTGCTATTCGCGCCCAACTTGAAAAAAAAGGTATGCCCATCGGACCTTACGATCTGCTCATAGCGGGTCTGGCCAGATCACGTGGTATGACATTGGTGACCAATAATACCGCTGAATTCGAGCGGGTTGATGGCTTGAATCTGGAAAATTGGGTCAACCACCACCCCTAAAAAGGGTTGGCTTGAATGGTGACCCTTAAAGGGTTTAAACCTATCTGCCGGGAATCCAATAATGCGACTATCTGTTAATTCGATGTAAATCGTTCTGCCTTCGGTCCAGGCCTTAACTGCGGCAGGTTCTACGATTTCCATTTTACTTATCTCGGGATTCATTATATTTCCCCATCCTTTTTGCGCCCGGTGGCGTATTGCTCCCGAATCAGACGGTCCAATTGTCCGGCAAGGTAAAGTGGCAGGGACAACAGAGTGAACGATACGGATTTTGTCTCGGCTTTGCTGCCAAGGTTAACAGAGAAGTCCCCGATGGAGGGGTGATCCATGTTGAAGCGGACGGCAAAACGGCGGGCTTTCTCTGCCAGAAAGACGTGCGTGGATTTAAGGCTGCCCGACGTGCCGGACCGCACTTCCACTGGGATAACGATTCCATCGTAGGTCCAGAGATAGTCCACCTCCGCATTCGCGTTCTTCGCCTCCCGGTGCCAGTAGAACAAAGGCCGCTCCGCGTAACATGGGCCAACGGCGCGAAGCTCCTGTCCAACCAGTTGCTCGGCCAGGCTTCCCTCCTGAACGGTCAGTAGTTCGGAATCATCAGGCAAACTCAAGCCGCACAGATTTCCACATAGCGCGATATCCACCAGCAAAGCTTTGAACCGGTCATTCGACGCCTCGGCCCCAAGTGGCACACCGTTCGCTGAGCTGTGGCGGACAAGGGAAACGAATCCCGCGAGTTCAAGCAACTCAAGTGCGTTCCGCAAATCACCCGCCCTGGTTTCGCGATCAATGTTCACGTAACGCACTTTCCGTCCGATGGACAGGGGAATATGGCGCAAAACCCGGCGCATGTTGCGCTGTTGTGCACGCGTGCCGTACTTGGCGAAATCGTCTTGCAACGTGGTGATAATGGATGTCAGCACTCGCTGGACTTCCACCAGATCTCGGCGTGCCCGGTAAGCGGCCACAGCCTCCGGCATACCTCCAATGAAATAATAGAGGCGCAGAAATTCCCGCAGTCTGGCATGGGCCGTATCGCTAAAGAGATCCCCGACATGATAGTTTTCCAGCCACATCACGAGCCTGTCCTCTCCAAGCGCAGAAAGAAACTCACAAAAGGTCAACGGATACAGGTAAAGATACTCAATTCGGCCCACCGGCATGGAATGCTTGAATTCCCGGAGCGCGAAGTCAAGAAGAGAACCGGCGGCAATGACATGGAGATCGGGAAGTTCTTCTCGAAAATAGCGAAGACAGGCAATCGCCTTTGGACAGGCCTGCACCTCGTCCAGAAACAACAGAGTCTTACCAGGTACCACCGACTGATTGAAATACAGCCCCAGCTCCTGAACGATCCTTTGCGGGTTCATCCCCTCGAACAGACGATGCAAGGCCTCCTTTTGCTCCAGGTTGACCGTCAAGATAGACTCAAAAAAACGGCGACCGAACGTCTCCACAAGAAATGTCTTCCCCACCTGCCGCGCACCACGCACGATCAGCGGCTTCCGGTCAACACGGCCTTTCCACGCGACAAGGTCATTTTCCAGTTGTCGTTTCATGACTTAATACCATTGGATAATAACATATATTATTGCAAAACATGATTGGATTATATCTTATTCCTGGATCATTGCAAGCCCTATTTCGCGAAACAGCCACTTGGAATCTCCGTGCCATGCACAGCGATTTCAACCTGTCACGGGTCTTTTCCGGCGCGCCCAGGTCGAATTCGGGTCAGGGGTGAGCCCTGAAGGGAGGATGTGAAGACCGCTGCTGAAATCCGGAAAGTTGCAAAAAAAGCATGTTTTGGAGGTGTTGAGGCGCCAATGGAAGATGGGTTGGCAACTATTTCCCGTGCCAATTCCACGGTCGCCTATCCGGCGGAGTTCATGCTGGTTGCTGCCATGAACCCCTGTCCCTGCGGTTTTCTGGGTGGCCTCAAAAAGGAATGGACCTGCTCGGCCCTGCAGACACACAGGTATCGGCCAAGATATCCGGTCCCCTTTTGGACCGGACAGATCTCCACCTGGATACTACCCTGGTGGTACCATATAAAGAACTGTCCGGGGGGCATTGACGGGGCTTCTCAAAGGAGATCCTGGAAAGGGTGATGAATGCCAGAGCGGTTCAGGAAGAGAGGTTGGCCCGGACAAAGATATTAAAAGAACCTTGGAGCTATAGAGCGGATCTTTTTCTGGAGGACACAATCAAAAAGTGAGGTTCATTTTGTTCTTACCGGCGATCAAAATGTGGCAATTGAGGCAAGACTCCGCTACGACAAACAATTGAGACGGCCACCCGGCCTCAGAGCATTTGACAAGGCATATCCTGATTTTGAACATGTTGTGGCAACCATGAATCAATTTGCCTCCAATGAGGGCATTTGTTATTTGCCAGGATGGATGATTTAAAACAAGAATTCCACAAGAATCCCCTCCATCTTTCAGAAAGCGGTGGCGTGTTTTCCAACACTGGTGATGGCGTCGTGAACTATGGAGGTACGCCCTTTTACCACAAAAGCCCCGTTACCCCGATCAATATGCATGGCGGAATTTTGTGTTTTGCTGTCCCGACAAAAGCCCAATGTTAAAGATATGGCTTCAGGAGTTGGAGCAAGTCACCAGTGTTCCAGAAACCCAGAAACAGTCAACAGCAGACCTGACCCCATTCCATTGATGGATCGATAAAGCCAAGGAACCAGTCCGAGGCGGCTTTAACAGAACTGTCTCCTTCCCATTCAGGCATCATATCCTCTTACTTAATTAATTTGGCAACTCAATCGCTAGAGCAATTCAAGTGATTTAAATTTGTCAGGTATCCCTAACTTATCAGAATAACATTGAGAAAATTTCAAGACTGTGTTCACACTCCATTTTGCACAACTGTAGCTCATTGCTCTAAACGTCAAAAAATTTGGTGAATTATTCGTAAAAAGGCTTTCTTCTATTTTTGATTTGAGATTCTTCTCAAGTTTTTTACTGTACTCCAGGTCAGGGTCGGATTCTGACTTGTAGTGAACCATCATATTTCTAAACTTAATGAGATATTGCAGGCTCTCAAAAGGCTCCGTCGCAAAACTGAATTCATCCATATTATTAAGAAGCAGCCCTAATTGATATTTATCCAATATGGAAAGCTTTTCAATCTTTCTGAAGATTGAAATTTTTTGATCATCGCTAAAATTTCTTAAGATGCCCTTTCCCTGCATTAGATGCTCATTAATATTTGCCTCCAAAGCGCAGACTGACATGATAACTGTAGAAGACACGAAAGTTCTGATTTTTTCAAAAAATGGGCCGAATTCATGACCTATATTCTCATTTTCGACCGATTCTGCTTGCCTAGCGAACATGCATGCGTTTTTCATGTGCTGCGTAGCAAAATTGTATGTCTGAATTAGCTCCATTCATCTCCTTAGAACTTAGCATAAGTGGTCATGATTAGTTGCCCTACCCAAAAGTGGATAGGGCGGTTGAGTTTTGAAAATTAAGTGGTGCTATTTCTTTTTCCGGATTGTCTCTACAACTGCCGTGCTCTTGCG
>CAZACO010000388.1:0-4616 GCA_964483185.1 uncultured Desulfobacteraceae bacterium | reverse complement strand
CGAGGGTGTAAGGCGGCAGGATCATGGTTTCGGCCATTTCGATGAGCCTTTCCATCTTGCCCACACGGGCCCGCATGCGCCGCAGTTCCTGTCTCCGCTCATAGGCCAGTCTGTAGAGGGCCCCCAATGGCGGCACAATCCTCAGTGGCTCACGATTTTCGAGAAGGCCGACCCTGGTTTCCGGAGGAAGATTGAGGATTTCGAGGATCTTCGATTCGCCGTTTCGCTCTCTTTCCCTCAAAGTATTCAGGTCCTCTTCTAGCATCTCCCGCCGAATGCGTACCTTGATCACATCCTGATAGCTTGTGCTCCCGGTCTCATAGCGGATGGTGGCGACCTGTTCCAGATGCCGGTACAGGCCGAGGGTCTCTACGGCGATTTTTTCGGCCTTATGAACAAAAAGCAAATTCCAGTAAGCCTTTCGCGCCTCTGTGATCGCCTCCCTTTTGGCGATCTCCAGACTTTCCATAACCGATTTGATCTCCTGATTCACAATCTCCCCTTTCAGAGACAGCACCCCGGGAAAGGGAAATTTTGTTTTCATGGGTTCCTTTCCCTTCAAAGGCCCCACACCGGTCATGAGTTCCTCCGTAAACGCTGTATATTGTCGAAGAATGTCATCGAGCGCCAAAACCTGGCTGTAGGTATCCACCGCGGCGCGAACCCGGTCTTCAGCGGCCTTAATCCTCGGGTTTCGGAGAAAGGCCAGGGTCTCCAGGGTTTCAAGGGAGAAACGGGGATTCAGGGCGGCGATAGCCGTTGCCGCATCCACAGCAGCCGGTTTGAGCAGTTTAAGGAGCCCGGAAGATGGATGAAAAAAAGTCTCCTCACTTCCGGACGAGCGCAAAGCCCTTTCCCAGAGCGTTTCTGCCTCTCTGATGCGTCTCTTTTCCCGTGCAAATTCGCCCTCATCTGAAGTCCTGACGCTTTCCTGCCTTTCCGGCGCCTGAGAAACGGAATAAGCCGGCGCCCGGTATTTCTCAATCTCTCTATTGAGCTGCGGATAATTCGAGCAGCCAAGGGCAAGAGTCAAAAAAGCCAGGACGCAAAGAAACAGGTACGATCCCATCATTTGATCTCCCCTTCAGTCTCTTTTCTGCCCGAGCCCGGAGGCTTCGTGATGCTTTGCCCAACCAGCTGTTCAAGGAGGGCCAGGAATTTTCCGTAATCCGCCTTGGCCCTTGCCAGGGAGAGCTGAAAATTGTAGTAGACAGCCTGGGTTTCTACAAAATCCGAAAATGTGGATTGCCCCTCCCGGTACCAGGTCTCTGCGATCTCCATGGCACGCATGGCCTGGGGCAACAGATCCTCCCCATACAACACAACCAGTCTGTTTGCGTTTTGCAGCCGAAAGAAGAGCTGGTGTAACTTGGTACGGATGTTGTTGACGGAAGCGGTTTCGGCGGCCTGGGCCTTTCGCATTTCAGCCTTGGCCCGGCCGATACGGCCCCTGTTTTTTTCGAACCAGAGAGGAATGGTGATGCCGATCTGAACCCCTAGGGAGTCTCTTCCCGCTTCTGAGGGCCTTACCGGCACATCCGGTTCTCCGATGGCACCGTAGAACACACCCACCTTGAAATCGGGCAGGTTTTCAAACCGTGCCAGGTCCACCTGTGCCCCGGCCCTTTTCACCATAGCCCGGGCCGTTCGGATCTCATCCTGGTTGGCCTCGGCCAGCCGGTAAAGCTGTTCCAGGTTGAATGCCAGGGGTTGAAAGGCCTCCTCCACGAGCCGTCCGATTCTGGCGTCGGGGGGCCGGTTCAGCAGTCCGTTGAGCCGGGTTTTTTCGGTCTGTTCCAACTCATCCAAGAGGATTTCATCGTAGCGCAATTGACCGACCTGGGACTGGGCCTTCACCATATCCATCAGACTGGCCCGATCTTTGGCGTAGGCCGTCTCCCCCACTTTTCGGAGGTGATTGAGGAGGGTCAGGTTCCGGGCCGCCACCTTCCGGGCCTGACGAATGTACAGCAGTTCATGAAAGGAGAGTCGTACATTGGCGATGACCTCCTTTACGGTCCGGTCCAGACCGATATGGGCGATGCGTGTCTCTGCCGCCGCCACCTCTCCCGCCCTGGCGAGCTTTCCGGGAAACGGGATCTTCTGGTTCAGGCTGGCGGTCCAGTCCTCCGGACCCAGACGGGTTTCAATGGGATCGGGGAAATAGGTGAAACTCAGCTCAGGATCGGGATAGCCCGTGGCCAGACGATAGTCCTCCACCACGGCCTTCCACGCCTCCCGGGCCGCCACAATAGAGGGATTTTTCGCATAGGCGTGGGCAATGAGATCCCCCACTGAAACGCTTCCCCGCAGGTTGTTTTCCATTTCCTTGCCCGAAGAAGGCGATGCGAGGGCCCAATATGGCAAGGAAGCCACCAACACGGCAAGGACAATAAATCCGACAGGCTTCATAGCTCTTTCCCCGGGATAACCCTTAACGATAAACCGAATTCAGCCATCGACCTCTAATCTATAGCCCTCTTTAACAAAAATTGCAAAATTGAAGAACCCCGCCTCAAGCAACGGAGAATACGCTCGCTGTGAATTTTTAATCCCGTTATTGTTATCTCTTACTTTTGTATAGAAAAACCGGTGAATTTGGGCCGTGTTCTCAGAAAGCATATAAGGGCACACCCAAAAATAATACATTCTCGCATCCCATCTTCAGGTATCGAGTAAGGGTTGAGTTCTCCGTCAGGGAAAAAGATACGCACCTCAAAGGAGTTTTCTGGCAGCGATATGGATGATGTCCTGGGCCTGAGAGCATGGAGGAGCATAGGCGATGTCCAGGGTGGACAAACGCCTCGCAGGAAAAGCCCGCCGTGACAGCGGCGGAGCACACGTTGATCCGGGCAACGGCAACGCTTCTTCCCACCGCCTGGGCACCTAAGACCCTGCCGCCGGGACCGTCCGCGATGAGGCGGAGCGCGATTTCCCGGGCCCCCGGATACTCGGTGGGGTTGGCGTAGGCCTCCACGGTGGCGCTCTTCGCCTCGAAGCCTTCCTTCCGTGCCTCCGATCACCACGAGTCTCTCTTACCGTTTCAGGTCAGACAAATCTCCTCCCGTTGAGAAGGGCCCGGAAACGCCCGCCTCGGACAAGATGCCAGGCTTCGGATTCCCGGGATACGGGCAGAGAGGGCATGAATCGAACCTCAGGAAGATTCGGAGATGGCCCATTCAACCCCATCAAATCCGGGTATTGGGCCTCGGGCTCTCCGAGCCGAAGCTCCCAGCCCAAGGGTCCCGCAGGGGACCGCATGATGGTTTGCCGTTCCATAATCAGACTCCTTTCGGAAAATACTCCCTGGGTCTTCAGATGTGACCTTTCTTTATATTACCCGCTGTTGCATCATCGCAGGGCTCTTCCTCACGATAGGCCCTCGAGTGCTCCGGATCGGCTGCAGATGTGCAGAACGGTAGATTTTCCCCCGTCTCCTCTCTTTTCTCTTCAACAGGGATCTTATTGCCTTCGCTCCCCGTATCTTTTATCATCTCGTCGACCTCTTCAGCCCCTTCCCCATAATACTTTTCCTCGTCCGGCGCCAGGTGTTTCAGGAGCCTCAGAAATTCGCCGGCATGAACCCGTTCTTCATCAGCGATGTCTTTCAATACCGCTATTGCCAGTTCGTCATCGATGCTCTCGGCAAGCTGCATGTAGAGCTGAATGGCTTCATACTCCGCCGCAATGAAATATCGTATTGCGCGCACCAGTTCTTCACGGGTCAGCTTTCGTTCATTGGCAAGTCCTGCAAATGGCGATGCAAATTCAGGCATGGAGAACCCTCCTTTCGGTCTGTCTTTTTTGATTTTTTGCCGGGAAAGCATCACGCTTAATACCTCACTGCCTCTGCCTCCCATCCCTCCGGTCCGGCTTTGACTTCTACACGCACATGACACAAGCTGGGTGACACCCCCGCGCATGAGAATCCCCATCTGACAGGATGGTCCGTCCACCATGATCGAGGCTGGATGTCTCTCGCACAGGAAAAGAACGTACCTTCAGATCTCCCGGTCTTTGCCCGTCATGTCAATCAAAATCATCAGGGGACATCACCGCCGCCTCGCCCCACTTCTCCTCGAGCTCGGCAATCATGGTCTCCAGTTCGGCCCTCTCGGTATCCCAATCCGTCGGACATCGGTTTTCGAGTTGGGTGATCTTCCCTTCAATCTGATCAATCATGTGGCCGAGATCATCCATCGAGGCAGCGGCTTTCTCGCTCCCGCTTGACGATCGCTTATCCATCGCTCTCAAGAGGTCATAGGCCTTGGCCTTAAATCCAATGAGTTCTTGTCTCAGATCTTCACAAAAGGTCGTAACGTCCATATTGCCCCTCTATTCTGTCCCGCGGGTGGGACCGGCCCCTGGATTCTAATCCCAGGAAAGGTTTCTAATCACCGCTTGATTCAACCTGTAAGAGATAGCCTTAGCATCAACATCCCTAATATGCCGGTTCGGACAAGGAAACAGAATAGGGTTCATCCTGTATTCCATTATGAAAAAGTCCCCATCTGACCCCGGGAACGGCATTCCAACCAAGGCCTGCCCCATCAGCTTTAAGCCTCCTTCAGTTTTCCGGCGATGACCGCGACCCGGCGGCCCAGGGCCCGTGCGAT
>CAZACO010000387.1:0-4656 GCA_964483185.1 uncultured Desulfobacteraceae bacterium | reverse complement strand
TCTTCTCAATATTCATCGGATAAACCCCTAATCCGGATAAACCGGAACCCAAGAGAGGTTTTACCACGAAGGACACGAAGGGCACGAAAAGTCTCAGTTTCTTAGGCATATTATGTCTTTGTGTTCTTCGTGCTCTTCGTGATGAATGATGTACGGGTTGTCTCACGATTCATACTTCAGAAAGCCTCTATCTAAGCTGCCAGTCCCGCTTTCAACCGGGATTCCACCTCTTTTATGGGTGAGGGTCCCAACTCCTTCAGGGTCTTAACAAAATCATGTATCTCTTCAGCAAATTCCGGCCCCTCGGCAGAAGAGATCCACCTGGCGCGCAGGCGGTCCGCATCAATGCCGCTGAACGCCAGCAACTTCCTGAGAAAACGGATCCTCTTATCTGTCGCGTAATTACCATACAGGTAATGGCATTCACCGAGGTGTCACCCGCCCACAAAAACGCCGTCCACCCCCTGCTGGAAGGCCCTCAGGATATGGTGCGGCGATACGCTTGCGGAACACATCACCCGGACGGTCCGGATGTTCGTGGGGTACTGCAGTCGACTGACCCCAGCCAGGTCAGCAGCAGCGTACGCTCACCACGTGCACAAAAAGCATATGATCTTCGGCTCAATACTGTTTTCAGTCATGGATCATCCTCCTCTACACCGCCCTTACCTGCGCCAGAAGCTGTTGCGGCGTGAATCCCTTGAGCATGGCGCTCTGCGACGGACAGGTCGCAGCACAACATCCGCAGCCCTTGCACAGGACCCTGTTTACCTCGCATATCTTCTTTTCAGGGAGATACGTGATGGCTTCGTAAGGACACATCTCCATGCATCCCATGCACCCGACGCAGGTCTCCGGATCGATTTCCGCCACAATGGCGCTCGTGATGAGTTTGTCCTTGAACAGGATGGTAGCGATCCTTGAAGAAGCGCCCAGCCCCTGGGACACGGCCTCCTCAACATTGGCGGGATATCGGGCAGACCCGCATACAAACATCCCGTCCGTGGCAAAATCAAGGGGCCTCAGCTTGGCATGGGCCTCCAGGAAGAAGCCGTTCTGGTCCACAGGGACTCTCAGGAGCTGAGAAAGGGCCGGGACATCGTCTCGGGCTACGAGAGGTGTGGACAAGACCACCAGGTCGCACGGGATCTCCATCATTTCCCCTGTGAGAGGCCGATAGAATTCGACCTTGCCCTCCCCCACTACCGGCGGCTGGTCAGGTGAAAATACATCGAACCGGACCCCCTCCCCCCTGGCATCCCATAGCATCTGTTCGTTTTCCGTGCCGTACATCTGCATATCCCTGTACAGGATACGGACGTGGGCCTCGGGGTTCTCCTCTTTGATCAACCGGGCATTCTTGACCGCCGTCTGGCAACAAATCCTGGAACAGTATCCCCTTTCAGGAGAACGGGCCCCGGCGCACTGGATCATCACCACCCTTTTAGCGTCAAGTGCACCGGACAACAGCCGTTCCTCTAACTCCATCTGGGTGATGACCTTTTTTCCGTCGTACCCGTACAGGCCTTCCGGCTTCAGGGGAACGGCCCCGGTGGCCACAACGATGCATCCCACCTTTTCCTGGACAGTGTCTCCCCCTTCTGGACGGATGGTAATATCAAAATTGCCGATGTAACCGCCCACATCTTCCACTCGTGAACCGAGGTAGAGCGTCACATTCGGTTTGGCCTTTACCGATTCCATCATCTGCGAGATACGGTCAGAGGCCTTCTCCCCGTGAGGCGCCAACCGGTTGATGTACCTGAGAAGCCCCCCTGCTTCGGACTCCTTTTCCACCAGGACCACATCCAGGCCCATTTCCGCCAGGGTCCCTGCCGCGGTCAGCCCGGCAACACCCCCACCGATCACCAGCACCCTGGGTATCAGGGAGGCCTCGATGTCCTGCTGCGGTTCCAGAAAGGCCGCTTTGGATACCCCCATCCTCACCAGATCCTTTGCCTTCTGGGTGGCCTCCTCCCGCTCCTTCATGTGGACCCAGGAACACTGGTCCCTGATGTTCACCATCTCAAAAAGGTAGGGGTTCAACTGGGCCGCCGCACAGGAGTTCTGGAAGAGGGGCTGATGCGTGCGCGGGGAACAGGATGCCACCACAACGCGGTTCAGGTCGTGGTCTTTGATCCCTTTCTGGATTTCGCCGATCCCGGCCTCGGAACATGTGTATAGATTCTCCTTGGCATACACCACTCCGGGCAAGGTCGAGGCATATTCCGTGACGGACGAGCAATCCAGGTGCCCGGCGATATTGGAGCCGCAGTCACAGATGAATACGCCGATCCGCATCTCTTCTTCTTGAGGTTTATTTCCGGTCATTTTGATACCCTTAATCAAGATATATTCGTAAAAATCCGAAATCTCGCGCAAAGGCGCAAAGCTCGCAAAGCTAACTTATTCATATCGAATGTTTTTTCTTGGCGTTCTTGGCGTCTTTGCGAGAAAATATACTTTTTACGGGAGCGTCAATATTCAATTTTCAATCTTCACTATTCAAGACGCCTTTCGCATGTGAGACGCTGTCACGATCTGTGCGGCCCGGGCCGCAGCCCCGCTGGCCTGGGCCACCGATTCCGGGATATCCATGGGGCCGTGGGCGCAACCGCAGGCAAAAATGCCCGGCCGCGTGGTATCCAGGGGTTGTGACGTGCCGGTCTGGAAAAACCCGAACCTGTTCAGTTCAATCCCGAGTATCTCTGTAAGGCGCTCGACCCCCTCGTTGGGCGCGCACGCCGTGGCCAAGATCACCAGATCGAATTCACGGTCCATGACCTTTCTCTCCCGGGTGTCCTCATAGGTCACGACCGGATTGTGGTGAGGTCCTTCTGTGATCTCTGCCACCCGGCCACGAACATAGCTGATGCCCGACTGATTGCCGCCCCGAATCTTATATTCCTCGAAGCCCTTTCCAACGGCCCGGATGTCCATGCCGAAGATGACGGAGGTGGTCTCCGACTCATGCTCGTTGGCAATGATGGCCTCCTTGATGGAATGCATGCAGCAGTAACCTGAACAGAACGGGTAAAACCTGAAATCGCGGGATCCCACGCACTGGATAAAGGCCAGTCTCTTGGCCACGCTGAAGCCTTCGGCCTCTTTTTTCAGGGCTTCAAGCGGTTCAACAAGGGCCAGGTGGGATGCGTATGTCTCTGCCCATTTCCCGCGATCCTCGTCCCCCTCATATGCACCCTCCTGAAACGCATCGTAAACATCGGCCGAGGCCTGATCATATTTTTGTTCAAATTTATCAATAGCTTTTTGAGATTTCTTCACCTTTTTTTCGAGCTCCTGAATCTCTGCCTCCATGGCCAGATCCGAGGGACGGTGCAGGTGCCCGGCCGTGGGACCGCTGGCGCTGAGCAGTCTTTCGAACTCGATGGCGGTAATGACGTTGGGAATCTGACGGTACTGATATTCAGGGATCTGCGAGGGGTCAAAGACCTTGTATCCGGTGGCCACAATAATAGCGCCGACATCTAACGCCACCATTCTATCCTGCTGATCGAAATTGACGGCATCGGCCTGGCAGACCTTCTGGCAGATACCGCATTTCTTGCCGTTCAACTGCCGGCAATGGTCAGGATCGATGGTATGGGTCGAGGGTATCCCCTGGGCAAACCAACTATAAATGGCCCTGCGGGTCCCTAAGCCCTCGTCAAAGGCGTCGAGCACAACCGTCGGGCATTTTTCCTTACACGCGCCGCAGCCCGTGCACCGGTCTTCCTCCACATAACGGGCCTTTCTCCTTACCGTCACCTTGAAATCGCCGGCCTCACCCTCCACCTTCTCCACGTCCGAATAGGCCATCAGCTCAATATTGGGATGTCGACCGACATCCAGCATCTTCGGCGAAAGGATTCAGATGGCGCAGTCATTGGTGGGAAACGTCTTGTCCAATTGTGCCATCTTCCCGCCGATACTGGGGAGTGTTTCCACGAGATACACCTGCATCCCCATCTCCGCGAGATCCAACGATGCCTGGATTCCGGCAATACCCCCTCCGATAACGAGAATATCTTTGTTCACCGTTCTTCTCCTCGATTAACCGCCACGTATCATTCCAAAAAAACCCATGACCGAGCTGATGAATTCACCTCGAAAGATCGACTCTATTGGCTGATGACCCGTGACCGATCACGCCGCCTTTTTAAGCCTTGACGGTCCCAGCCCCTTGATCTTCTCGGTAAACTCCGTAGCGACCTCTGCAAAACGGGTCCCTTCGGCAGAAGAGATCCACTCCAGCCTCAGCCTGTCCGTGTCGATGCCCAATATCTTCACAATTTCCCGCGTCATTTCAAACATCTTTTCGGCCTTGACATTACCATCCAGGTAATGGCAGTCACCGATATGTCACCCGGCCACCAATACGCCGTCCGCCCCCTCCTGAAAGGCCTTGAGGATAAAATTGGGATTGACCCGGCCGGAACACATGAGACGGATGATCCGCATGTTCGGGGGATATTGAAACCGGCTCACCCCTGCCAGGTCGGCCGCAGAATAGGCGCACCAGTTGCACGCAAATGTAACGATCTTGGGACTGAATTCCTGAGACATGAAAGCCTCCGCAATTTAATATTGGCTATTGGCTATTGACGCATTCGTAAAAAGTCAAAATCTCGCGCAAAGGCGCAAAGCTCGCAAAGT
>CAZACO010000386.1:3349-4660 GCA_964483185.1 uncultured Desulfobacteraceae bacterium | reverse complement strand
AGAAGATATCGATTCAGTAGTTAATGAAACGCTTAAGAAGTTTCAGAAGATAGATATCTTGGTGAACAATTCAGGAAGGACATGGGGCTCCCCTCCTGAAGATTTAAAGATAGAAGACTGGAAAAAAGTTATTGATCTAAATATTACTGGAACTTTTGCATTCAGTCAAAGAGTGGGAAGGGAGATGATTAAACGAAAGCAGGGAAAAATCATCAATATCTCATCATATACAGGACTTAAAGGCGCTGACCCTGAATATTTTGAGGCAATTCCCTACAATACCTCGAAGGGTGCCGTAATTATTTTCACGAAGGATTTGGCTACGAAATGGGCCAAATATAATATTCATGTCAACTGTATTGCCCCGGGCTGGTTTCCCACAAAAATGACCAAATGGATACTCGAACACTACGGTGAGAAGATATCTTCACGGTTGCTTATTAAACGATTTGGGAAGGAGGATGACATTAAAGGCGCAGTGATTTATCTCTCATCAAGAGCTTCAGATTATGTTACCGGCCATGTCTTGTCAGTAGATGGGGGAATAACGAATTGGATTTAAACGATAAAGGAATGATTAAAACTTGATAGAAAGTTGGTCAATAGGTTTTGCGGTCAACAAGATCCTTCACGCTATGTGGATCGAAGTTGTTGCCTGAGGAGTGCGTGATCTCACCTTAAAATATAGACACCGCATGCAAACTGAGATTAGGACATCCGATCGGGCCATGTGCGCTCATGGATCTGATCGGCAATGATCTGAACCTTTCAGGCCGAGGCCCATTTTGAAGTAGAAGGCCAATGCCAATCATTTAGGGCGAAAAACAGGCCGCGGCCGGTATGGATATAAGAGATAGTCGTCAGGCAGGAGATAATGCACGAACATTACGTTGACAGCATGTCGTTTTCTGGGGATGTCGGTCGGAATTTCTGGTTTAAAGGCAACAGCGATGTTGAAGAGTTAATGACTTGGTTCACGGGATCATTTTAGGGCCATGCTATCTTGCCAATTAACCCTACAGAACAATTTTCGACGGCTATGTGTTGGATTAGGCAACTGCATAGAGAAACCCACCCGTCTCGGGATAAGGGCTACTTCAAACAAATCAGACGGTTTTTATCCTACTGCCCACAGCTTAGTGAAAATGTACAGGCATCTGCTTTATGAAAGGCTTGGTGCATGTAGAGAGACAGTAACAGGGAAGAACGAATTCCGTTTCAAGAATCAAGCCGGGGAATCCTTTTCTCCGAATATTTCTAATCCATTCTCTTGTGTATCCCTTGTCTCTATCCCAAATTCCGGTTTATTAG
>CAZACO010000386.1:3020-3339 GCA_964483185.1 uncultured Desulfobacteraceae bacterium | reverse complement strand
TATTAGAGGGACTGCTGAAATTCATTTTCTGTTGGAACATGACGAATGCTTGTCCATCTTTTCTTCGTACAGTTCTTGCTTGGCATTTTGTCGGAGCCGCTGAGAGTACTCTTCACTGCAAGATTTTGACACCGCCCATCGCGATTCTTCTGATAAATCACCTTCAATTCAAGGCCAAGTTGGGATGGTCATTATCTGATTTCTTTAAAATTCTTCCTTTGAGCATCATTCCTTGCCTTACCGTAACTAATATGAATGTTCTAATAACATATTCATATTATTGCATTGTGACCTGAATAGTGCAAAATCTGTCGCCTAT
>CAZACO010000386.1:0-3010 GCA_964483185.1 uncultured Desulfobacteraceae bacterium | reverse complement strand
TTCTGTTGGAACATGACGGGTACTTGTCTATCTTTTCTTCATTCCATTGTGACCTGAATCTGTGCGAAAACGGTCGCCTATCCCTGGTCCTGGGTCACATATGGGCACAAAGGCGACTCAAGACCTCTCACTTCTGAGGTCGACTACTTGAAATGATCTTTTTAGAGGCAACCGATTAATTTGTTTCGGGTGGCAATGAGCATGCGATAAAAAATTTTTTGTGACTTTAAATATTTCTCTATTTATAATTATTATAGGTAGTTAGAAATAAGTGGGGCGTGATTGTGTCACTCCAAACCCTGAAGGTTAAAAATTTAATATTGACAAAACTAATTAATTATGTTCAGCAATGAATAAAATTTGAACAGAATTAATGGAGTGTTTTTTGGGCGCTATCAAACCAAAGAGAAATAGACAAAATCAATGGGTGGAGAAAGCCCAGAGAAATGATACCCAGGTTAAACAACGTATCTTGAGCGTAGCTGCAGAAATTATGAATCGAAGGGGATTCTCTGAATCCAATATCAGTGAGATAGCTTCAGCAGTAGGAATTAAAGATCCTATTATATACCAACACTTTAAGGGAAAGGAAGATCTCCTGTTTGCCGTCGTTGAAGACCATATGGACAAATTCCTCCTATATCTTGATGAACATCTCCAAGGTATTAGCGGGGCATATAATAAATTGCGCAAACTTATTTGGGCCCATTTGCGGTTTAATGACTTAAACAGAGAGTATATTACTTTGGTCAATCTGGAATGTCGTTCCGATTTAAACTTTTATCAAACAAAGGCGTATGAATTGATACGGCGTTATGCCGGTATGTTGATCCGAATCCTTAAGGAAGGCGTTGAAGAAGGTGCTTTCAGATCGGGGATAAATCTCATGTTGGTTCGGGATCTGATTTTTGGTCTCGTAGATTTTGAAGCGATTACATGCCTAATTACAAAGGAGATTAAGGAGGCTACACCCGATCATGAAGTGTGTATGAGGCTTATCGAGCGGATACTCATTGACAAGAGGAAAGATGACAAATCTTTGGAGACTACAAGATGCCGTATCCTGCGGGCGGCCATTAAGGCGTTTGCGGAAAAGGGATACCGAAAAGCCACTATTGCAGAAATCTCTCAACAGGCTGGTGTGGCGGACGGAACCGTTTATGAATACTTCAAGAACAAAGAAGAACTTCTGCTCTCTATTCCGGAGGAGCGTTTTGAGGACCATATTAACCAGTTGGAAATGGCATTCAACATTAAGGATCCAGTGAAGATGCTGCGGCGGTTTATTAAATATCACTTCAATCTCTATCTCACTGACACCGATTTTCTCAAAGTCTATTTGAGCCTGATCCTCCTAAATAGACGGTTTTATCAATCCCGAGCATACGACGGCTTGCGTAGGTATTTAAAATTGTTAGAAGATTTAGTTCAAAAAGGGGTTGATGAGGGGAGCTTTGCGCCGGATAGTAGTATTAGAATTTTTAGAAATATGTTCTTGGGGGCTTTTACCCACATGGGCCTGAGATGGTTCTTTTTGGGAAAAGCAGCCGCAATTGACAAGACTGATGAAATTAATCAAATTACCGACTTACTCAATGACGCTCTAATTGTCTAAAGTTTTTGATAATCTTATAATTTCTTTAGGTATACCGCCTGCATGCGGGGCGTTCTGCTATTACGGTTCAGCATTGGATCTGGTTCATTATTCGTGAAGGAAATGCAAAGGATAGGAATCAGTTGTCCATAATTCAATTTTGTACGGGAGGGTGAAATAAAATGTTGGAATATCCGTTTAGCGATGAACATAAGATGCTAAGGGACACCATTAAGGATTTTGTGAAAAATGAAATTACGCCTTACGCACGCGATCTTGATGAAAAGGCACAGTTTCCACTTGAAATATTTAGAAAAATGGCAGAGGTAGGATTTATCGGTGCAGCAATACCCTCGGAATATGGCGGGTCAGGCATGGATTTGATGGCCGTATATCTTGTGGTTGAGGAATTGGCGACTGTTTTGCCGTCCCTGGCTATGGACTATATGGTCACGGCCGGTGTCATTGCTTATGGCTCGATTTATAAGCTCGGTACAGATGTTCAGCGGAAAAAATACCTGCAGAAATTGGTAAACGGAGAAATGATCGGAGCGATCGGCATGACTGAACCGAATGCAGGTTCGGACGTGGCTAATATGAAAACCAGAGCGGTCAAGGGTGAAAACGGTAACTATCTGCTTAACGGAACCAAGACCCTCATTACGAATTTTGGCGCTCCCCTTCCGAGTGTCGGTGTCTTCATTACGGTAACTGATCCTGACCGTGGAACCAAGGGGATGTCTAGTTTCTTAGTCGAAAAGGATTTTCCAGGGGTCACGGTTTCGAGAGAAATAGAAACCTGCGGTATGCGGTCTTCATCACAGGCCGAGATTAGTTTTGAGGATTGCCCAGTCCCAGCGGAAAATCTGATGGTCGGCGAGGGCAGGGGAATGATGGTTTCTTTATCTGGGATTGATGTTGATCGTATTTTGTGTTGCGCTTTATCCACTGGAATCGCCCGAGGCGCCTATGAGCGCGCCCTTAAGTATGCACACGAACGCATTGTATTCGGAAAGCACGTGGTTGATTTCCAGAGCGTTCAGTTAATGCTCTCCAAAATGGCCACCTATATCCATGCAAGCCGTTTACTGGGACACCACGCGGTGATGGCCTATGAGCAGGGGAAGCGATGTACCTTAGAGGCTGCCATGGCAAAACGTTTGGCGTCTCGCCATGCCCAGGACGCAACGATGTGGGCCATGCACATATTGGGTGGTTACGGCTATTGTCGTGAATATGAAGTGGAGAGATTTTTTAGAGATAATATGGGGGTTGAGATAGGAGGTGGGGCTGCGGATATCCTTGAAGTTGTTATTGCACGAAACGTAATCAATTCACCAACTATATAGATAGGAGACGTGACTATGATTTTTGGAGATTTGATCGTGCGTAACGCGCGTCGCTTTCCGGATAAGG
>CAZACO010000385.1:0-4679 GCA_964483185.1 uncultured Desulfobacteraceae bacterium | reverse complement strand
GGCTGATCCTGCTGAGCCGTATCAAGAGCGCCAAGGCGTTTGCCTTTATATTTCTTCCTCTTTTGGCCATGTCTGCAAGCTTCTTGTCCGAACATGCCCTGGTGGCCCTCCTCATCCCCGTACTGATGGGCATTTACAAGGTGACCTGCAAGATGTACGGGGTTGAAAAGGACCGGGCATTAGCGGTCTTTCTCCTCTTAGGCATCTGTTTTGCCGCCAACCACGGGGGCCCCGGGTCTCCTGCCGCAGGGGGACGGAATGCCATTATGGTGGGCTATTTGATGGAGTATGGAGATCCGATTTCATTCCTTGACTGGATGAAATACGGCATGCCCTTTGTCCCACTCATGGGGGTGGTCATCGGGGCCTATATGTATATCGTCCTCAAATCCAAATTCCAGGTGAAGGATGTGAACCCGAGCGAGGTGGTGAAGGCAGAAGTGGCCAGAATGCCCAAGTTCGGCGGCAAAGAGGCGATGATGGCCGTGATTCTTATCTTACTGGTCGCCGCCTGGATCATCCTGGGAGAAGAGGCCGGTCTGGGAGGGCCCACCCTGTATGCGGTGGTGGCCATGTTTCTCTGCCGCATTGTCGAGTGGGACGATATCCAGGAGGGGGTGGCATTGGATGTGGTGGGTCTGTATGCGGCTGCCTGCGCCATGGGCGTGGGTCTCAAATTTACCGGCGGCGCCCTCTGGTTGGCGAACACCTTTGTGGCCCTGCTGCCCGAGAGCATATCCCATGGGGATGGGCTCGTCATCGGGGTGAGTCTGTTAACCGGGACCATGACCAATTTTATGAGTGACGGGGCAACCGTGGCCGCCCTCGGTCCGATCGTGCTCCCCATGGCGACCTTAGCCAATGTCAGCGTCTGGAAATTGGGCTTGGCCTGCGCGTTTTCTTCGTCCTTTGCCAACTTTCTGGTTGTGGGAACGCCGAATAATGCGATAGCATTCGGCATGGGTAAAGACCCCGAGACCGGAGAGAGACTGTTGAGTGTCTTCGATTTTGTAAAATTCGGCCTTCCGGTAACCATCCTGGCATGGCTGGTCCTCTGGTTCTGGGCCGTATTGGGATACTGGCAGTTCATGTCGTGGCCGCATTAACTGGATGCTGGAGGCTGGATGCTGGATACTGGATACTGGATATTGGATGGGTAAATTAGGATAAATGGGTGGATGAGAAGATTCAGGGTGCGGGGAGCCGGGCATCTGCAATGGACTGGTGCACGGTTCCTTGCGCCTGATTGTGCCTTACGCCTTGAGGACACATGAAAGCCTCTCTTTATACAAGACTTCAGAGAAAGATTATCATCATCACGCTGGTGGTCTCCCTTGCCCCTCTTGTGATCCTTGGCGCGACGATCTATCATCAGTTTGCCCGGATGTGCGGGGAGAAGATCGAGGAACAGATCCGATACCGGGCCAGCGCCCAGGCAGAGGCCGTTGAACTCTTTCTGAAGGAGCGCACGGCCATCCTCTGCGCCATGGCAGATACCCATACCCTCAGCGATATGACCGATGAGGCATACCTTGCCCACATATTCGAGGTCATGAACGCACGGGCAGGGGCCTTTGTTGACTTAGGGGTCATTTCCAATTCAGGGCAGCATCTCGCCTATGTGGGCCCCTATGAACTGCGGGGTCTGAACTACTACCAACACCCGTGGTTCGGTGACGTGATGAGCAAGGGCGTTTATGTGAGCAACGTGTACATGGGATACCGGAAGCTGCCCCATTTCATTATTGCGGTCCGTCGCCAGGAAGGGTTGAACTCCTGGATTCTCAGGGCAACCATCGATCCCGATATCTTCGGCGAGATCGTTCGCTCGGCCCAATTGGGAAGAACAGGGGATGCATTTATTGTCAACCAGGAAGGGGTTTTTCAGACCCGTCCGCGTTTCAGCGGGAAAATTTTATCGAAATGGCCCCTGAATACAAGGATTTTCGGCAGAAAGACCACTGTTATTGAAGAGGAGAACGGTGAGGGCAGAGAGACCCTTTATGCCGGGAGTTGGCTGAGGAACGGCAAATGGCTTCTTGTTATCAGCCAGGAGACGGCCGAGGAGATGACCGGTCTCTTTGCAACGCGAAACGTGGAGATCGCCATCATTGTCTGTGGTTTCCTGGCCATCATTTTAGCGACCGTTTTCACCACACAGATGACCGTCAAACGGTTGAGGCAAACGGACTTGAGGATGAATGAACTCAATGCCCAGTTGGTTCAATCGGACAAGTTAGCCGCATTGGGCAAGATGGCGGCAGGGGTAGCCCATGAAATCAACAACCCCTTGGCGGTTATCCTGCAGAAGACCGGCTGGATGGAGGATCTGTTGGATGAAGAGGCATTCAGGGAGAGCGAAAACTACCAGGAGTACAGGGAGTCCTTGATTAAAATCGAAGAGCATGTGGAGCGGGCCAGAAAAGTCGTGCACAATATGTTGGGATATGCCCGCAAGATGGAACCCCATCTGGAAGATGTGGATATCAATGTGACCCTCAGTGAGACGATCGCGCTGCTTGAAAACTATGCCCGCAACAACAATATCGAGATCTCGACAGAACTCTCCCCCGATCTGCCCATTATTTCCAGCGATCAGTCACAGCTCCAGCAGGTATTTCTGAACTTGATGACGAACGCCATTGACGCGATCGGCAAGAACGGGGCCATCGAGGTAAAGAGCCGAAGGGCGGATGGTTTCATACACGTTGATATAACGGACAATGGCCCGGGGATCCCGAAAGACCAGCAAAAAAAGGTGTTTGATCCCTTCTTTACCACAAAAGAGACCGGGAAGGGAACGGGTCTTGGACTGTGGGTGAGTTATGATATCATAGCAAAAATGGGCGGGAGCATCAGCTTCAAGAGCGAGACCGATAAAGGCACGACCTTTACCGTGGCGCTCCCTGTGGTCACACCTGAGAAGAAGTAATTGGTAACACTTTTGATAATAGATATCGTACCATGATGCCAAGGCGTGAAATGAAAACCGATATCAACGTTAGCTTAATTCAGTCATTTTGGGCATTTTAACTTACTTTCGGCACTATCCGAGTTAGGGAGGGGTGAAATGGACGCTTTTAGGGCTTTGGTTGTGGATGATGAAGAGGATTTCTTGGAGACAATCGTCAAGCGGTTGAATAAAAGAAACATCGATACGACCGGCGTAACAAACGGTGAGGACGCCCTGGAATTGATGAAGCAGAAGCTTTTTGATGTGGTCATACTGGACATCAAAATGCCGGGGGGCATGGATGGGATCGAGGCACTCAGGGAGATGAAGAGGATTCAACCCTTGGCCGAGGTCCTCCTGCTTACAGGGCATGCGTCGGTGGAGACCAGTATCGAAGGGATGAAGTTAGGGGCCTTTGACTACCTCCTGAAGCCGATAAAATTAGAAGATCTCCTCATAAAATTGGCACAGGCCTTTGAAAAAAAGGATGCCCACGATCAGAAGATCCGGAGCGCCAGGATCAAGGAGCTGATTCGCTTTCCCGGAAGGGTCCTTGAACAGGAAAAGCCATAACATATTAAATAGAGATAGTTGGCAGAACCGCTCCATCGTGGCGCGAAGGTGGAGGTGTTTGCCGTTGAACACCCGTGCTTATGGAAGAGAAGAAGAGACATGAATTGAACGCCCAACTTGTCTTATCAGACAAGTTGGCGGCGCTGGGGAAAATGGCAGCCGGAATTGGCCATGAAATCAACAACCCATTGGCCGTTATTTACCAGATTACCGGCTGGATGAGAGATCTTCTCATTGAAGAGGAGGATCAAGAAGGCAAAAACAGGGAAGAATATCTAACCTGCCTGACAAAAATCGACGAGAATGTAAGACGGGTTCGAGAAGTTGTCCACAACATGCTTGCATATGCCGGCAAACTGGAGATTTCTTCAGATGAAATCGATGTTAACAGCACTATCAAAAGGGCCGGTTCTCTCTTAAATAATTTTGCACGTATCAACAACATTAGCATTTCAACAGACCTCTCCCTAAATCTACCTGTCATTAAAGGGAACCGTGCCGAGCTTGAACAGGTGTTTTTCAATTTTATTTCAAATGCAGTTGACGCAATAGGAAAGGATGGCTCAATTCAAGTTAAGACCCGACGCGTCGACTCAGACATAGTCGTCACCATAGCGGATGACGGCCCTGGAATCTCAGAAGATCGGCAAAGTAAGATCTTCGATCCTTTTTTCACCACAAAGATTACAGGGAAGGGAACCGGGCTTGGACTGTGGGTAAATCACAGTTTCATAGAAAAAATGGGCGGTAGTATCTCAGTGAAAAGCGAAGTAGGGGTGGGCACCACTTTCATAGTCACCATCCCGATCGTAGGCCCGAAGAAGTAGTTCCGGTATATCTGATAACGCCTGTCCAAAGAATGGATAAGTCCTTCTTTACAACCTGCAAAAAACCCTGACACACCTGCTGAGACCCCCTATCATTCCAATAAGCTTTGGCCTTAATAACCGAAATAATTACAATTGGTTATGGACCATAACGTCTGGTTTTCATTTTGGCACAAAGCTTGCGTAGAAGGAGATAGATGCAACAGGCAGGAACGTCTACACCATGAAGAAATCTCTCTATGCAAATCTGAGACGGGTTATCTTAGCCAGTATGATCCTGGTCCCCCTCGCAACATTCGTGGTCATCCTGGGGATCGGGTACTACT
>CAZACO010000384.1:0-4684 GCA_964483185.1 uncultured Desulfobacteraceae bacterium | reverse complement strand
ACATCATGGCCTCGGCCGATTACAAAATCATCGATAAACTCCTGATCCCGCAGTATGCAGACTGGAACATCCGGTTCGCCACCAACCAGCTCGTGCTCTGCTACACGGACAAGAGTAAATATGCAGGGGAGGTCACTGCGGACAACTGGTATGAGATCCTTGGAAGAAAAGGGGTGGTGTGGGGGCACGCGGATCCCAATCTCGACCCCTGCGGTTACCGGTCCCTGATGGTCCTTCAACTGGCTGAAAAATACTACAAGCAGCCGGGCCTCTACGACAGGTTGATCGCCAACCGACCCATGGAAAACGTTCGGCCCAAATCCGTTGAGCTGGTCTCCCTGCTCCAGACCGGAAACATGGACTATGCCTGGGAATACCTCTCCGTGGCCGTTCAGCACGGCCTCAAGTACGTGATGCTTCCCGACCCGATCAACCTCGGGAATTATAAGTACGACACGCTGTATGCCGGGGCCGTGGTTCGCGTGACCGGAAAGAAACCGGGCACTTTTATGGAGATCAAGGGAAAATCGTGCACCTACGGCGTCACCCTGATCAAGAATGCGCCCAACCGGGAGGCGGCCGTTGCCTTTTTAGCCTATATGCTGGATCCAAGCGGAGGGCTGAAAGTGCTCAAGGAGATGGGGCAGCCGCCCTTTGTGCCCTGCCGCGTGCCCACGGCCGCCATGAAGGAGATCCTTCCGGCGCCCTTGACATCCCTGGTTGAAGTGAAGAATTGATACCAAAAACCATGAAGAAGAGAGAGCCTTTTTTTTGGTTTACCGTTTTATGCGGCATTTCCGTCATGGCCTTTATCCTGTTGCCGTTGATCGAAATGCTCACGTCTCCCTCTCTGTCCATGCTCAAGGAGACCATTCAGGACCCCGATGTGGTGCGCTCCATCTGGTTGAGTATCTACACGGCCGGGGCGGCCGCCCTGATCTCCTTTCTTTTCGGTACCCCTCTGGCCTATCTGCTGGCCCGCACAAACTTCAGGGGAAAGCGGTTTTTAGAGAGCGTCATCGATCTGCCGATCGTGATTCCCCATCCCGTGGTGGGTATTGCCATCCTCAGCCTTGCGGGGAAAAACCATTTTCTCGGCCAGATCATGCAGGAACTCGGCATACGGATTATGGGAAGCGTTACAGGGATCATTACGGTCCTGACCTTTGTCGGGCTTCCCTTTTATATCAATGCGGTCAAGGACGGTTTTGAAGGGGTTTCCCCCAGGCTCGAAAATGTGTCCCGCAGCCTGGGCGCCTCCATGTTCGGCACCTTTTTCCGGGTGACGTTTCCCCTGGCATGGCGAAGCATGGTCATCGGCTTTATTATGTGCAGCGCCCGGGCGATCAGCGAGTTCGGCGCGGTCGTTATCGTGGCCTATCACCCGATGGTTGCGCCGGTGATGATCTATGAGCGCTTCGAGGCCTACGGTCTGAAATACTCCCAGCCGGTTGCAGTCTGGCTTGTGGCCGTGTGCCTGCTGCTGTTTTTCGCACTTCGCATGCTCACCCTGTCAAAACAAAAAGCATCATGATCACGGTAAAAGACCTCCATATCCGTTTATCGGACTTTTATCTGGACACGATTCATCTGGATATTCCGGAGGGCGAGTTCTTCGTCCTCATGGGGCCTACGGGTGCGGGAAAGACGGTTTTGCTTGAAGCCATTGCCGGCCTCATGACCGTGACTCGAGGGCACATCTTTATTCACGAAAAAGAGGTAACCGGCCTCCCCCCTGAAAAAAGGGGCATCGGCATCGTCTATCAGGACCAGGCCCTTTTTCCCCATCTGACGGTCCGAAAAAACATTGCTTACGGCCTGCGCTATCACCGGATCAGTCAAAAAAGGGCCGGGGAGACAATCGATCGGCTGGTATCCCTGCTGAACCTGTCTCACCTTCTGGACCGGCTCCCGGTCAATCTGAGCGGCGGAGAAAAGCAAAGGGTGGCCATGGCCCGGGCCTTGGCCGTCCAGCCGAGCGTCCTTCTCCTTGACGAACCCCTCTCCGCGCTGGATCCCAACTTCAGGGAAGAGGTTCGCAATGCCCTCAAGGCCCTCCATCAGAGTACTGGGGCGACCTTTATGATGGTCACCCATGACTTTGCCGATGCCCTGGCCCTGGCCGACAGGGCCGCGGTGATCAACAACGGCCGTATCGAGCAGGTGGGCCGGGTCGATGATATTTTTCAAAGACCGGTCTCCACCTTTGTGGCGGATTTCGTCGGTATGAAGAACCTTTTCAAGGCCCGATTTGACGGTACGAAGACCTCCCTGGGGGAGTTGGAAATCGAACTGGGAAGGGCGCCGGACAACGGACAGGGCTATATCGCCATCCGGCCCGAAGACATCGTGATCAGCAGAGAGGCCTTTTCTTCAGGCATTCCAAATAGGTTCAAGGGAAAGGTTGTCGGTGTGCTCGATCAGGGCTTTACGTATGAAGTGCACCTCAGGGCGGGAGACGCGGTTTTCAAATCCCTCATAACAAAAAAATCCCTGTTTCAGCTGGCGATTCGGGAAGGGGAAGAGGTCTTCTTCTCATTCAATGAAACGGCCATCCATAATTTCTGATTTTTCCCTGCCGGCCTTTTTGAACTGTTTCACGAAGTCGTTGAGCTTATCAGCCTGGCTTTTCATGTAATCCACCCAGATTGCCAGGATCTCTTTTCCGTCCTCCGTGATCTGATAGACCCGTTTTGCAGGGCCGCTTTCTTTGGTTTCCCACTCGGACCGAACCAGGCCGTCCTCTTCCAGTTGCCTGAGATGGCGGTAGATCATCCCGGGAGGAGCCTGGCCTTCGACAAATCCGAACTTCTGGATGTTCTGAATCAATTCGTAGCCGTACGAGGCCTTCAGGTAAAGTCTCATCAAGATGGAAGGCTGAATATAGCGCTCCTGTTTTCCCCGTGAAGGGCTTTTTGTTGATCTTGCACCAGGACTCATTTTTTTTATTGACATATATCCTTTAAGGATATATGCTTTGGAAGCATCATTAATCTTAAGCAACTTATAGCCTGTTCATTTATTTATAGGGGAAAGGAGGGTGTCATGGCAAGCAAAATTTTTGTGCGCGAAAGACGCAAGGTCGAAAAAGGGGAAAAAAAGCCCCGATTCAGGGTCGTCGGCGTGAGCGGCGGGGACCTGAAGATCTACACCAAGCACGTTCGAAAGAAGGAACTGGAGCAGATCGCCGATGGAACCGGGGCCGAGGTCGTGTACCTCAAGGCGGGAAAGGAAGAAAAAGGGACGTAAATCATGACGGCCCTGTATCATCCCTTGTAAATAATGGTCCCCACATGTTTTCCTTCAAGGGCATCCAGAATATGTCCCGGGTGATGCAGGGCGTCGATGATCTGTAGTTCCTTGAGACATTTTGCACGCTGGAGCAGGGTCAGGATGGGACGCTCTATGATCATGTCGTCCAGGTCCAGCTCGATAAGCTCCTTGGCCGATATTCGATCAAAATATTTCAATTTCTTTTTTTCGGATTTTTTTGCCTTTTTGGGGTCCTGATCAAAGAGGCCCTTTTCGTCTTTGAGATAGATAAGGGATCGGGCTCCGATGTTTTCCGCCAGCAGGAAGGCCCCGCAGTCGGTTCGGTGGGGAGGGATGGAACCGATGTCCGCCGGATGCTCAAAATATCCGTAAGGCGGGATTCCGTATGTGATCGGCAGGTACCCGAGCTGGCAGAACATGGTCAACTGCTCCAGGTTGTCCCCGTGCCCGATCTTGACGCCCCCGTATTTGGCAAGAAGAACACTCATCATCTCCGCATTCTGCCAGGAGACCTTGTCGCCCAGCTTGGAGAGCACGCCCGTGGGCATGCCCAGATCCACGCCGATACTGTACACGTGACGGGCCCTCGTGCCCCCACCGGTCATCAAAAGAATCTTATATTTTTCTTTGGCCTCGATCAGTACATCCAGAATCGGAAGCACGGCCTTGGCCCCCCGGTCGATAATGCTCTGCCCACCGATCTTCAGCACATTGATTTCGGGCTGCATTCGAAAGTATTCCTTTGCCTCGGTTCTTTTGAGAAACTCCTTGCTTACAAGGGACTCTCCCATGAGAGGCGTGTCGATGTGCAGCCTCCCTTTATCTCCTTTCTCCTTTACCAGTTTTGCCATTGTGTTCCTTCTCCTTTCTAGGGGCTCACGCAAAAACAACATGTTCGTATCCCATCTTCTGGTCATCTTCGGCCGCGCCTCAATCGCAACATCCTCGAACCCTGCTTCAGAGGGGCTATTCCTGCCTGCCCCGAGAAATACGGAGCCTGTTTCTCCGGGGTGGTTTTGCTCAATCGGCACAGCCACATCCGGCCTAAATCCGGGCGCCAATTCCGGGAAGTGGACCTTCTCTATAGCCTTTACCAAAAAAGTCGACTTTAATCCATATGAAAGGAGGCATGATCATGTATATGCGGCGAGACAGACCCAGCAAAAACCAAGGTACTCTGCAGAGCATTATCGGCACCAGAGAAAAGAATGTCTTATCGCCATATGAAAATCGTGCCTGAATTGACATAAGGCCCTGTCTCCCCTATACTCCCCCCTATCAAAATCAAAACACCCTTCCTCTTCTGTTCTAAAGGGAGACGTCCTTAGCTTCGACCCGGGGCTGTGAGGATCCGGGAATGAGGGAATGGAATGGATATACTGAAAAACAGGAAAACGCTTGACGTAGCGGG
>CAZACO010000383.1:0-4685 GCA_964483185.1 uncultured Desulfobacteraceae bacterium | reverse complement strand
ACCTAAATCCTGCAAGCGTCGCTTTTGCCGAAGATACAAGTCATCAAGCGCGCAGCCGTATTTTCATACTGCAAGCGCTTTATAACGCAGTAGATTTGGTAAAAGAGGCGCTCCCGAAGGGTTCAATATTTCCGAAATAAATGGTCAAAAGTCCTTATTTTTTCAAGCAGCATTACGGTGTCGTCAAGTCCGTTTTATTGAGTTAACTAATATATTGAAATACGGGTATTTTCAACCCTCTTCGAAAATACTGAATGCAGGTTTTAGGTCTCACATAAAGTGATCTGTTCCAGGTACAGGGTCCAATGTTTCATCTCTTCAATCCAACCTCAGGAACTCTTTCAAATCTTCTTCAAGGGGACTATCCTCCGGGCGCTTTTCTTTCACCTTCAAAGACAAAAGCTCCTTGACCTTTGCCACAATAAGCTCCGGGTTAAGGGGATCGGAAAGGCATAAGTCTCTGCGTATAACCGGACCCTTGAAACTGTCCATTATTGGCGCATCACCAAGGAGTATCACGGCCGTCTGCTCCAGTGCCCAACACTGATTCCTCAGGTGATTTATCTCTTCGGGAAAACAGCTATTTGTATCAAGAATCGCTACACTTGGGGCGTGCTCGGCTATGGCGTCTCCGATCTGCGAAATTGTCTCCAATAACAGGGATTCAACTCCGGTTCGCAGCAATACCTTTTGAATTATTCTGCCCCTCAGTTTGTCTGCTGAAAAGATAAATACTTTATATAACAAATGCTTATCCTCTCTTTGCCATTATCGGTTTCACTTTGGCTGCTATGTTCCGATCCTCTTGGGTTTATCGCGGATTAGAGGGCAACCATCTATTCCCATCATGTAGGGCGGCGCATTATATGCTACCGGAATCCCGGTCGGGTATAAAACCCGACCTTACGATGTTTTCATACTTAATTCCCGACCTTGTTTTCCCACTAATCCGCAATGAGCCTCTTTCTGTTCATAAAACATGTCCCTTTCATGGTCAAGGATTTACTGGGTCTTGGCTCCCCTTCGGATAGTATTTCGGGTCCTGGGCCTTTGACAACTTTTCATGCAGAAGTCTTTGCCACTCGAAATTCCGATCAAAACGACGGTTCAGTCTTTTCCTGTAGGCCTTAGGGGATACACCTGCGAGTTTCGCCTTGTTTTTTAGGTATTCTTCAGAGCGGTTTATCCCGGGCCAGATATTTTCCTTTAATACCTCATGAAAATAGCGGTCGCACGTGAACCCGAATTCTATGATTGAAGGGATCATCTCATTGTACTTATTCCGAAGCCCGAAACGATGAAATGGAAACCCGTAAGCAAAGTCAAGGTGGTAACCGACAAGTCTGTTTTTGGGGTAAATGGACGCCATACCGTGCGGGACGCAGTTTTGCTGTGGAATCCTGTATTTAAACCGCAACCAGTCTGTGAGTTCTTTGCCTGATTTAACCTGAGCATCGGTGATGGTTGAGGCATCCATAGCAGTAATTCTTGGATTCTTTCGACTGGAATCAGACTCTTCCTCGAAGCCTTTACCCTCAAAGCAGACACCGAGGAAGGCATGGTTCAAATTCAGGAAAATCGAACTTTCGTCCGCCCACACGGAGTTACCCGCATGGAACGCTACATCTTGTTCACGCACAATCCGGTAAACCCTGCCAAAACGGTCGATAAGATAATGGTACCCTTTTTTCCTGCAAACATAACTCAGTAACTGGCTGCTGTACTTCTTGATCAATCGGTTCTTCTCCGGCCTGAAGGGAACCATATCGCCTTCCGAGGCGTGGTAGAGGATGCCGCGAATCTCCGTTGTCAGGCTCTCTTGCCCCGGCAATTTATTGGTCTCTTTCGGAAAGGCAACATATTCCCTCGATATGTTTTCCACACAAAAAGAGGTGATTATCTGTAACCGGTTGCTGTAGGTCTCGACATCCGCTGTCTTCTCTACAAGCCAAATCGGATGCTCGATGTACTCGGGGAAGTTGCCTTCTTCATCTTCCTTCTGTGCCGATGGCACGACGAATTCTCGATCCGGCACAACCCCACGAAGTTCGCCCCTACCAGTGACCAGTTGGTCAGGCTGATGAAGCGAGACGATTACAGAGCCGGGATCGTCATTCGGATTGATAAAATCGTTTAAAAATGCCACGCCGATACCCAGCCCCTGGATTAAACCCGCTATAACAAGCAGGAGGATCGGGCGGCGAAACCGATAGATATTCCATAGTGTGAATGGTGGACGCGAAATTTCTCCCTTTCGAATCGATTTTTTGACCAGAGCGTGACTTCCCGGAAGAAGCTTCTCCATTTCCTCAGAGAGTATCTCCCGAAATGCAATCTCGCCAAAAGAGGGATAACGCCTGCAGAGTTTTGGGACCCTATGAAGGCATTTCAGGACATCTCTGGTGAATTTCAATCTAAGGGAGGGATCCGGCAGGATCCTCGCATATTCATTGATAAGCCGCCGCCAATTTTCCGACGGCAGGCCTTGAGGAAAAGAGATTTCCATGGAATACAGCTCCCTTGCGATTCAAAGCGATCAGGACCACTGGCCGCTCACCTCATCACCTTCCCTGCTTCTCCGGCATTTGCGCGTTCTTTTCTCACTCAAACAGGAAGACCTGATCATAAAAAGCTAAAAGGAGGGAGGGCTTCACCAAAACCGAACGGGAATGTCATTCGAGGGTAGTAAGAAAGGAACTGGAGGTGCTGGCCGACAGGCCTCTCCAGGAGCTTGCATCAAAAATTAGCTCCAGTTAGAAGAGCGCCCTTCCTGTTTTTGAAATCACAGGGATTCTTCCTGCAGCTCTTTCGTGATCTTTTCAACAGCCTCACCGATTTCAGCCCCTGCCATGGCCAGATCTTCCTCCTGAAAGCCTAGGGCTTCCAGGGCCTTGACATCCATCTCGTACAGGGTATCATCAATCCCTGTGCCGTACCCGCTTCTTCTGGCGATTACATCAGCTAAATGCACTATGCATGCCAGTTCTCCGCCTGATGAGGAAGGTGAATGGTGATTTGCGATAGGTTTCAGAAGTGTCCGAGGGAGTCCCCATTCCCGAAACATTTCAGCGCCCACCTCTGGATGATCAGTCCCCAGTACCGCTTTTTCTGCGTAAAGGAAACTGTGTAAACCGTCTTTCACGATCTTATCAAATGCTTCCTTCTTTTCAAAGACATGCGCATCCAACATGATCATTCCGGCATCATGAATGAGCCCTGCAACGAATGCACCTTCAGCCAGTTCCGGTTGTTTTTTGGCACCAAGCAACTTCGAACCAACGGCAACAGCCAGTGAGTGACGCCATAAAACCTCTGAATCCATCCCATAGCCGTTCAGCCTTTCCCCCAAAAAGCCCCTCATGCCCGCCATCATGATGATTTCTCCTAAGATCTTATTCCCGAGCAGAACAGACGCATGTCTGATGGAATTCACGTTTCCAGCCAGACCGTAATATGCAGAGTTGGCGACCTTCAGCGCTCTCGCTGTGATTCCCTGGTCGGTTTCAATCACCTGCGCTAAATCTCTTAAACCCGCGTTAGGATTTGCCATCACCATTTGCGCCCTGGTGATGACTTGAGCCACTGATGGAACAAAACCCATTAAGGACATCCGGATCTTTCTTTTCAAGGCCTGCACCTTTGCAGTATCGTGAGCCGCTGAGTCCGGGACAGTTCCCTTTGCGGGCTCTGAGCGTTCGTCAACAGGAGTCTTGGGAATGGGACCCATCTCCTTCATCAGGGGCGGGGCAACATGTATCTGGTTCCCACATTTTTCACACTTAAACGAAAATTTCCCCCCCCGGGGCAACAGCTCCTGGGGTATTTGGTAAATGGCTGCGCAGGCAGGGCAAATTATTTTCATGCAATATCTCCTTTAGCCGTAGCGATAAAGAAGGCGGTTTTGAAGCCGCAGCTATTTTATAAACCCACACTTGACAAGTCAACCGCTCAAATTCAAAAATTACCTTTCTGCCCACGTGCAGCTGTGTGGCTTCATCTCAATTGGCATGAATATTGCTTAAAATTCAGCCTATCGATTCTGACGCAGCGGTTCAAGGTTCAAGGTTCACGCTCCCAGCATCAGTTCATGACCAAAGAGTCATCGGCATTTAGGGCCAAAAAATGAGGCCCCCAAATTGGTTTTCTCAAACGCTGTTTTATTTCTCTTGACATTCTTAGCACCCGTCTCTTAGGCTATCGCCTCAGATTGAGACCTTTGAAAAACGTTTCCCGCTGTCAGCGGGATTCAAGATCAAGGCGAATGTCCCGCTTAAGCGGGATTAAATATTTCGAGAATTAAAATCCGAACGCAACCCCAGAGGAATAGGCTTTGCATTCCACGGGGCAGGCACAGAGATTGGGCCTCCGGCTCGTAGAGGCGAACCTACGCCTCGAAGAGCGAAAGGGGGCATTTTTTAAAGGTCTCAGACGATTATCCAAAGTGAAGGGGCTGTTGCTCGGGCTGTGGACGGATTTCCTGCCCGGCCGTAAGATCTTCAGATGCTCCTGAAATGGGGCCAGGGATAGGACCGTGCATTCTTTCCGTATCAAAACTACTAAAGGCATTCTCGCCCGAAAACTATTGCCCATTCTCGTTGTCGGCCTGCTCTCCCTGGTCCTCTCCGGAAGTGCTTTGGCAGTGTCATTGAGGGTAAAGCTCGAAATGTTAGGTTATAACGAGGACG
>CAZACO010000382.1:0-4698 GCA_964483185.1 uncultured Desulfobacteraceae bacterium | reverse complement strand
ACAAAGAAGCGTATGGAAAACAGGTGGACGAAGAAAGGAATGAAGACGAAAAGCACAACGGAGGAGGTCATGGTGAATTCCCAGGATAAATTAAGAGACCGGTACAGTTTTAGGGACTTTCTTTTCTACACATCCCTTTTGGCTGTCCCAATCTTTACGGCAATCCTTGCGATCTTCAAACACTCTTTCTTGTCGGCCATCGCCTTTATTGTTCTTGCCGCGGGCATGACCGCTCTCATCTTGAAGTTCTTTTGCACGCGCTGCCCTCACTACAACTGTGAAGGAAAACGTCTCCAGTGCATTTTTTTCTGGGGTCTTCCCAAGTTCTTCAATCCAAGACCCGGGGCACTCAATATGGTTGACAAGTTGGTTGCTTTCGGTGCGCCGGCCGTGCTGCTGGTTTTTCCTTTATACTGGCTATTCAAGGAGCCTGGCCTTCTGGTCCTGTACCTGCTGTCACTGTCCGGGTTCGGTGCCAGCATCTATCGCAACGAATGTAAGCGCTGCATCTATTATGAATGTCCGGTGAACAAGGTCCCCGAAGCGATAAGAAATCCACCGCAAGAATCTTCAGAATAGGGCGCGCGTGGCTTAAGCCGGGCTGCCACATCAACAATGACAACATCCTGCTTGACATATCATCTTGGTACAAGTTACGACCGGAACAAATTGATGGGCCACTATCTTGACTGGGAACATCAGCCTGTGGTCTATAAGCGCTACCCGGGGATTGATCCTTTTTTGCTGCCTCAAGACGTTCGTGCCCCTGGAAACAGGCTCTCGTCCGTCCTGAAAAACCCAGACATCCATATGGCAGTGGGGGCCATAGACCTGACATCTCTTTCCCTGGTCCTCCGCTTAACCTATAGTCTCACGGCAAAAACCCGTCATTCAGGGGGCGATTTTTATTACCGGAGTGTTGCCTCCGCCGGCGCCCTCTACCCTACAGAAATCTATGTGGCCACACAAGGTGTAACCAACCTCCCAGATGGTATCTATCACTTTTCAATCGCCCGGCATGGACTTTCCCTGATGCGTAAAGGAAAGCTCTCTCTGTTGATAAAAAAGGCAACTGAGATCCTTGACACAACGGTCCCGGTCCTTACATTTTTCTTTACGGCCATATTTTTCCGGAGTGCCTGGAAATACCGCGAACGATCCTACCGTTACCATCTGCTCGATACCGGGCATGTAGTGGAGAACCTCGTCTTAGCGCTTAACGCACGGGGACTCCCCAATGCCCTTTCAATGGATTTTGATGACGGCCAGGTCAATCGGCTGCTGGGCGTGGACGAAAAAAGGGAGGTATGTTTAGCCGTATGCAAGGTTCCAGGGACAGAAGGCTATGATCTCGAAGAGGAACAGGAAATCATCGATCTCGCCGATGCCGTCCGGAACGCAAGCCGTGTTTCTGAGAAAGAGACCGACTACCCTGTGCTGAGAGAAATACATGCGGCAGGCGCCACAGTTGTGTCGCAGACCGGGTCAATGCCATTGATGATTCACGAACTGGGGCCCGTTCCTGATACGTGGAAAGGAATTGATGCGCCTGACACCTGGCCTGAGGCCCTGGACCATGCCGAGGCCGTTTTTCAGCGCCGTTCCAGGCGCAACTTTGTGAAAAAGCCCATATCTAAGGCCTGCCTGACAGCCCTGTTGGACGGGCTGTGCTCCGGCCACGGTGTTGAGCCAGACGAAAGGATCTCTTATCCATATCAATCCATGTGCACCGGTTTTCTCGTGGGTAATGCCGAAGGGTTTGATCCCGGTTTCTACTTGCTGGATACTGCATCCTGCTCCCACGCCATGGTCCATCGCGGGTCCTTCATGGACCCAATGGCCCACATCTGCTTAGATCAGATGTGGACTGCCAATGCAGCCATTCACTTTGTTTTCTTGAGCAACCTGGAGGCTGTTGACCGTATCTGGGGACCCAGGGGTTACCGTTATGCCATGATGACAGCAGGCAGGTTGGGAGAAAGACTCTATCTGATGGCTGCGGCCATGGGACTCGGGTGTTGCGGCATCGGCGCATTTTACGACATGGAGGCAGCCAGACTCCTGGGCCTTAACCACACATCGAAGCTCTTGTATCTGGTGGCCGTTGGGCCGGTAAAATCGATTTAGCTCATCTGACCGGATCGCTAAAGATTGTCAAGACGCATGAGGAATCGGACAGACCCACAAAATGACACCATTGGTATCAACATGGAATGAGTGAAATGCCCCGGGCCTATCGCGACACTCACATTTTCTTCTGCAAGGGAAAGAGGCGTTAAATGGACGTCAAAAAAGGCGCTGAATCGAAAAGAGAGGTCATAGAACCCTCACGAGGGAGAGAAGCATCTTTCCACCAATTGCGGGAGATGATTGACGAGGCCGGCGACGGTTTCTATGAAACGGATACTCACGGACATTTCAGGGAGTTTAACAACTCCTTCTGCGATGTTCTGGGGTATCGGAAAGAAGAAATTCAGGGCCGAAATTTCGCCAGGTTCATGGAAGACAGGGATGCCAGGAAACTCCACGAGGCAATGAACAGGGTCTGGGTCAGCCATCGGGGGTTTTCCAATCTCATATGGGAGATAAAGGACAGGGAAGGGAACCCGAGGATCATTGAACTTTCCGCCTATCTGATGAAAAACCATGAAGGGGAAAAACTGGGTTTCCGCGGAATCGCCCGGGACGTAACCCGGAAATTCCAGACCATGAACGCGCTCAGGGAGGCCGAGCGTCGATATGAGAGAGAATTCCATGAGGGGAGGAAGGCGAGGAAGCGGACGCAAAACCTGCTTGATTTTGTGCCGTATCCGATGGTGGTCTTTACCTTGAGCGGGAAGGTGTCATATGTCAACCCCGCCTTTACCGAGGTGTTCGGGTGGACCCTGGAAGAACTGATCGGGAAGAGCATCCCCTTTGTTCCGTCCGGTCTTAAAGAACAGACCGTCGATGATTTAAGAAGGCTTCTGAGGACCAGGGACGACACCATTGAGACAAAGAGGATGACGAAGGATGGTCGCATCCTTGACGTCATTATCCGCGGGCAGGTGGCTTCTGAGGCCGCGGATGATGGATTTGGCGAACTCTTTATCCTGCGCGACGTCACCGAAGAAAGAAGGATGGAGCGAATCAACGAAACACTGTTCCAGATAAGCAGGGCACTGCCGCAATACCCGGCCCTGGCAGGACTCCTCGATTATATCAGTAATGAAGTCAAAAGGGTCCTCAATACCGAAGGCGCCATTGTGGGCCTGTTTGACCGGGAAAGAAACGATTTCTATTTTTTGGGCGCCGCATACGAGGACTCATCGGCCCAACAGCAGATCAAAACGATACGGCATCCTTTTGAAAAGAGCGTTTCCGGAAAAGTCGTCACGACAGGGGAACCGGTTATCGTGAACGATACCTCAAAAGAGCCTGATTACCACGATGGGGTGGACAAGACCATCGGATTGCACACCCGCAACATGGTCGTTGTCCCGTTAAAGGCGAGGGAAAAGATCGCCGGAGTGTTGATAGCCGTCAATAAGAAGGTTGGGGGCTTTGACGACCGGGACAAGCGGCTCCTCACCATGATAGGAAGCACGGTGGCACTGTCCATAGAAAACGCCAGATTCTCCAAAGAGTTGAAGGAGGCATACCAGGAGGTTTCCAGCCTTAACCGGGCGAAAGACAGGCTTATTGATCACCTGTCCCATGAGTTGAAGACCCCGGTTTCCATCCTTCTTGCTTCTTTGAAAATGCTCTCCCGGAAATTGGAGGCCCTTCCGGAAAAGGAGTGGAAATCAACATTTGACAGGGCCTGCAGGAACCTGGAACGGATCCTGGATATCCAGTACCAGGTAGGGGATATCATGAGGGACCCTGAATACAAGATCCATTCCATGCTCTCGTTCCTGCTGGATCAATGCATCGACGAACTGGAAATCCTCCTTGCGGAGAAAATCGGAGAGGGGGACATCGTCCACTGGATACGGAAACGCATTGATGAAGAGTTCGGACCCAGGGAGAGCCATCTTGATGAGATCCCTCTTGCCGAATTTCTGAGGGAGAGAATCGAGACCCTGAAGCCCAAATTTTCCAGCCGCAGGGTGGACATCTTTACGCATTTTGAAAAGGCACCCGCCATTTGTGTCCCTTCCCAGGTCATGCAGAAGATCGTGGATGGCCTTATACGGAATGCTGTGGAAAACACCCCTGACCAAGGGAAGATAGAGGTCTTTGTAGCGGCCAAGGGAAAAGGTGCGGAACTGACGGTCAAGGACGCGGGGGTGGGCATCACCCCCGATGACTGCAAGCGGATATTTGAAGGCTTCTTCCCGACCCAGGAAACCATGGATTACTCTTCAAAACGACCCTACGCGTTCAATGCCGGGGGAAAAGGGGCCGACCTCCTCCGCATGAAGGTCTTTTCTGAACGCTACGGTTTCCATCTGGAGATGGAATCGGACAGATGCCGGTTTATCCCTCAAAAAGAACCGGTCTGCCCGGGCAGCATTGAACTGTGTAAACAGTGCGAAGACACAGCCGATTGTCACCATTCCGGCGGCACCACCTTCCGACTCTTTTTCCCCCCGATCCCGGAAAAAGGCTGCGATCCGGAGGTCGCCGCCGACCCGAAAGAACTGAAAATAGGGACCCAGCTAGTGCCCATCCATAAATGAAATCCGGGCACAAGTGAGTTTCCAATTCAGAAAT
>CAZACO010000381.1:0-4713 GCA_964483185.1 uncultured Desulfobacteraceae bacterium | reverse complement strand
ATCCTTCCTCATCTTTTCGCACGAAGAGAAATTTATAATTTTATGGACATCCCCCATCCCCCCCGGACCTGCCACTTTTTGGGAATGGGCCTGGGGGACCCGAGTGGGCTAGGATCAAGAGAAATGCATATTTTCATGACCGTCCCCCTGCCCACACAATTTCTTATTTGTTCACGAGCGCCCAATCGGCTGGCTCTCCGACTATAAGTATTCGCTTAGTTTGTCAAGCATCTGAAACAAAAGAAGCGACGGATCATCTTCCACCGTGTTAAATGAAATAACAATAGTTACGTTTTTTGCAGGCCAATAGTACGCAACACTTCTATAACCATAAATCACACCAGTATGCCCCCAAACAAAACCACTGTTTCCAGTTTTGATAGAACCAAGCCCTAACCCATAGCTAACGATTTCGGTGGAACTAACTGGTGTCAGTCTTTGAGATTGCAAGTCGGCAGAAATCAAAGACCCTTTCACCGCAGCTTCGATCCATGTTTTCAGATCGTAAATATCCGAAACAATGGCACCAGACGCCCCCGCACAAGAAGGGTCGAATGCTTCAGTTACATCCGCTTTGGGATCACCAAAACCCCACCATCCATAACCATTGGAATGCTCGCCCAATAATAGATTGTCGGCCGGGTAATAGGTATTATTCAGGTTTAATTTTTCGATAATTCTTTTTTCGATTTCGTATTCTATCTTGTTGCCGGTAATTTTTTCTACGATCATTCCAGCCATAATTGTGTTTGTGTTTGAATACTTATAGCCCTCGCCGGGCGAGAAATAGTAAGGTTGATCTTTGGCAATATCCAAAAATTCTTGAGGATCCCATACCTTCAAAGGATTGGTGTTCATTTGGTCGTTGAAAATGGAAGATTCATTATAATTGTAAATTCCACTTGTGTGATTGCAAATCATTTTGATTGTTACGTTGTCAGCATTAGGGAAACTCGGAAAATACTTGCTTAGTTTATCCTCCAGGCTCATCAGCTTTTCATCCACCAATTGCAGAAGAACAGTATACGTGAAGGTCTTTGTTATACTGCCTATTCTGAAATGGTAGTATTCTTTCATTAAATCACCGGAGGCAATATTGGCTTTCCCCTTTGCTTTAATCCAGGTCAGGTTTCGATCAGGGGCCCAGGCACCGACAATTAAACCCGGCACTTTATTATTTGATATAAGCGTATCGGTTAACTCTTCGTAATTGCTAATTATCGCTTGATTATCAACCTGTTGTTGATTGAAATCACCATCCGTTGCACAAGAGATGAGCAAGACACATAATAAGACCACTGAAACCAGTGCACAAATTAATTTCTTCATAATCCCTCCAGAAGTCGTTCTTAATTTTTTGATACTGGATTAACGAATGAAGACATTGCCCCTATTAACGTATAGAGACTTAAGTAGTTAAATAACTTTGTTCCTGAAGTCGTTATTGTATTATTTAAGGACGTTTCCCGCTCCAAATTTTGGTGGGATTGATATGACCAAGTGTACATGGTTTTCCAGGAAATTCATTTCTGGGCTATCTGCTTAGCACAGCTGGCTTTATCAATAACAAGATTTGACCTCCTGACAGGACAGACTATGCCCTATCAGAAGGGAGGCATGCACATTTTAAGGTATTTTTGGCATAAGACAGCCTCCTGGATAGAGTTTGAATGATTGGTCGGAATACTTACAATTGACAAAGTAACAAAAAATGCTTTATGTCAAGAAAAATCGGATTCCAGGAATCTCATTACAGTCGACGGTTTTGACTTTTAGAGAATACTACGATATCAATTCATCACAAGAGCTGGGTTCAAGGTTAGATGCAAGATGTTACGAAATCAGAAGGCCTCTCCAAGCTAAACTTCTTGCATTAACCCGCACCACAACGTCGCCACAACCGTGCAAGGCTGGAAGATGTAACCGTCACAATTTAAGATATCAATTTCAATAATCTCTGGAATTGGATGGGAGATGGCGGCTCAGATGTAAAAAGCCTTCGTGGCACTTTATTCTCCCGACGACAGGACAACCCTGCCGCCAGTATTCTTAGGAAAAGTGTCCCTCCCCATAACCACTTTACTGTTGCTTTATCTTAACCACAGATCCTGTTTCCGCATGAAACGCGCTTTTTATTTTTACTGTTGGTGCCTTGAAAATAACGTTGGCTCCACTCTTAATGGCTACTCCGGGGCCAATTGTGATGGATGTGGTTGCAATGCATTCGCAATGAGTATCTGAGGCAAATGTCCTGTTGGTAATCAGGACGATAGCATTCGAACACCCCGAACATAATGCGAGGGTCGTGAATGTTTGGTCGTTTCCGTAGACTGTTCCGGTGCAATTCATAGCGTATGCCCTAACATGATAGGTAGTGGCGGGGCTCAACCCTGAAATGCTGCTGGTGAAACTGCCAATGCCTGAACCGTCACAAGTATGGCTATCTCCGATTGTTGGATCTGCATGGGTGCTCCAGCACACCCCCCGAGCCGTGACCGAGGCGCCGCCATCATAGGTGACGTTTCCGCCGCTTGATGATGTGCTAGAGCTTATTGATGATACAGCGGTCGTTTCAATCACCGGGAGATGGAAGGGAGCTATACTCGGAAAACGGTCTTCTGAATTGGATTCAATGTGGTAGGGGATGTCACCGATACCATCACCGTTTGCATCTGTTCCGCCATAATCGCTCCAGTAGTTGCCTTTTTTGCCGTCATCCCATAGGTTTTCAGCGCCGGAATCACTTGCCTGTGCTTTGTTGGAAAGGAAATCATTATGGGAAATGGTGTTATTTCTGCCCGCGCTGACATGAATGCCAGTATCACATTGAGACAGAATATTGCCGGCAAATCTATGATTTTCCCCGCTCAGATCCACACCCAATGTGCAACTCGAAATCGTGTTATCTTGCGCGATGCTGTTATCCCAACCTATCTCAAGGCCCAATTTACAATTGCTGATGCTATTTCCAGTGGCAGTATGGCCCTCTCCAATCCGGATGCCCGTCTCTGACCCAGATACCCTGTTCTGCAATACTTTGTGCCCTGTTTCACCGACGCTGATGCCTACACCTCCATCCAAGAGATCAATTGTGTTTTCTACAACAGTGCAATCAGAACCCTGAATATTGATCCCATTTTCCCACACATGGGATATGGTATTGCCCTCGACCGCGGTGGTATTGGATCCGATATTAACTGCCGTCCCCATAAGGTTTTGGATTGTGTTGCCCGTTATGTTGAATGAATCGCAACCTTCCAAACTTATTCCTTCGCGGCTTTGGGAGATGGTGTTCCCTTGAATTTTTCCTCCAGAAACATTGAAAAAGGTCATCTGGCTATTTTTCAAAATGCTGTTTTCAATGTCTGCATTGTCCGTGTAGATCTGTAGCCCCCCATAAGGCCACTCATGTCCACACACCTGAAGTTCGGTGCCACTCATCATAAAAACAGATCCTTTGGAGGGTTGACATTGAAAACCGTAACCATTGGCAAGGTGGGAGATTTTTGAGTCATAGATCTTGAGCGTTCCACCCGGAGCTACGCCCAAATCTGAACAACGATCCGATGCTCCGGTGATGATCTCAACATTTCTCAAAATCAAACTTCCACCGCTCTCCACGCTGATTCCTGCAAGCACGATCTTTTGATTTTGGATGACTTCAGTGCCCGTTACCGTTTTTGAGAAAAGCGAACCCATTTGAGGAGGGGGCACCGGCTCCGTCTCCGGTGCCGGTATTGAACCCACGGAAACGGGTGCCATCAGCGGGAAGTTGTCCGCTCCTCCGGGCGGTATCGCATACGGCTCATCGCCCATCCCGTCATCATTCCCATCAGTTCCCGAGTATTTACTCCAGTAATTGCCTCTCCCTTCATTATCCCATCGGTTTTCTGCGGTGTCGTATGGAGGTCCTTCCATCTCCAAAAAGCTGTTCCCATAGAGAAGATTTGAATTTGAACCATCAATGATCGCTGCCAGCGAACTGGTTCGGAAAAATTGGTTGCTGACGACCTTGTTTTCGTTACTTTCGTAGAATATGGAGATGCCCCTTGAGAACTCATTTAGTTGATTTCCGTGGATAATATTCTTCCTGCTGTGACTTTGAAGGAGCACGCCGTTTGTGAGGACAGAAGAGCTACCTTTTGATGCCGATGCAAGATTTCTCAAAATAGAATTGTTGGAAGAATGCCTCAGCCAGATACCATCTCCGATGACACCGGATATGTCGTTATCAGACACCATGGTGTTGTAGGCGTAGACCATGAAAATACCGGTTGCCGGGCTTTCAACTGTACTGGATATGGTATTGTTCTGTATAAGATTGTTCCAGCCCCAGACCATAATTCCGGCTTCATCTATTGAGATGGCGTTGTCGATCACCTGGTTTTCATTGGACACAAACATCAATACGATCCCCATACCAAGGCCTGAGATTGTATTGTTTTTAAATAGGTTACGGTGGGACCACATGGTTTCTATGGTCCCTCTATGTATCATAGAAAGGCTGACAGTGTTACCTTGGACGATATTGTCTTCTGCATCCACCATTCTAAAAGGGCTGCTTATCGAAGAGTGCTGAACAGTATTGTTGGTGATTTGGCAGGTGCTGCCATCCTGGACATAGATGCCGTGCACTTTGTTTGAATGGATGTTGTTGTTATCGAGGGTAATGTCTGATCCTGTTAAAATAATGCCCACATGATTATTGGAAAG
>CAZACO010000380.1:0-4716 GCA_964483185.1 uncultured Desulfobacteraceae bacterium | reverse complement strand
CCAGTGGGAGTCTCAGGAGGATTGACGGGGCACGACGGCGTCTGGGTAATCACGCCAAGGTAAAAAGGCTATCCGATTTAGATCTCTTTATCAGAGAGAACCGGACTCAAAGGATCGTATTGTGGACCAACCAAAACTTTATGACTTGGCGCAAATGGATTCTCCCGAAGCGGTCCTGGAAGAGGTGCTGACCGTTCTCCGCTTGATTTCTCCCAAATGCGATGTTACCCCGGTCACGGCCGCGTTCACAACAACCGTCGATCTTTACGAGGGACGGTATCCTGGGTACCAGGCCTGCAACACAGGGTATCACGATCTCAATCACATCACCGACACGTTTCTTGCAATGGCCCGGCTGATACATGGCGCCGTGATTGAAGGAACGTCTCTTTCTGACCGTGAGATAGCCTTAGGCTTAATGGCCGCGCTTCTGCACGATGCCGGATACATCCAGGAAGCCGATGACAGAGTAGGCACCGGATCCAAGTATACGGTAATCCACGTCGAGCGAAGCATGAATTTTCTCATGACCCACGGTAAACAGATGGGTCTCTCGGATTGGGAAATCGCCGCCGGCCGGAGCATGATCCTTTGTACGGACCTCGGTGTTGATATTTCCACGATTACGTTTCTGTCGGACGCGGTTGAAATTCTCGGGAAAATGTTAGGGGCGGCGGATCTTTTGGCCCAGATGTCTGACCGAAAGTATTTAGAAAAACTCTTGTTCTTGTATTATGAGTTCAAAGAAGGGATGGTGGATGGCTACAACAGCGAGGTAGATATCCTCCGAAAAACCGTCGGATTCTACGACGTCATCGCCCACCGTCTTGAAACAGTGCTTGATCGGATCGATCGTTTCATCGTGCCGCACCTGGAGGCCCGGTGGGACATTCATGTGGATCTGTATCACCAGGCGATCCAAAACCAGAAGGACTACCTGCATCAGATTTTGGCAATTCCAGATTCAGACCCGCGGGACTATTTGAGACGGGATAGGATTGTCCATAAGGTGCGCGAGGAATACGGGGGGATACCATAACTATTTGATTTTAATGGTGGGCCTGGGAGGGCTCGAACCTCCGACCAATTAATTAAGAGTCTTAAATTTGATTTTTACCCTACCTTCACAAAACGTCCTTTTATCTTTTATATTTCCATAAGTTAACCTTATACTACCTTCACCGTTCATCACTGAAAAACACGGCATATCAGTGAAAAAGTGGTACTCTTTTTGGAAAAGGGGGTCAAGATGGATGCGAAATGGCAATCCTTGGGGAACGGATTACAGTCCAGGACACACGAAAGCCGGAAGTTTGGGCGGCGCTTTGACAGGTTTATTAGAGGTCGGTATCAGGTAGACGAAAAGCGGCGGTTCGTTTCGTTGGGTTGGGAATCGACATGGGTTGCGTCAGAACGTGCCCGGATGAAAGCAGAAGGGGAGACAGGTCCCCGCATGTCATTTGTTGAACATTGCCAGGGCGAGCTTGCCAGATTAAAGAAGAATGCCCTAAGGGGAGACGGGCCTCTCACCCTTAAAGAGGATCGGGAGTTGGCAGAGGAAAAAGCCAGAGCCGAGGCAAAGGCTGAGGCAGAGGAAGAGCGCCAAGCCTTTACCTTTGGGGAGTATTGGAAAAAGACATATCTCCCGGCTGCAAAGATATCCAAAAAGGCGAACACATGCCGACAGGAAAAATCGATTTTCAAGAAATGGTTGAAGCCGAATATAGGCAAGATCCGTCTGGTTGATATCAGGCGTTTCCATATTGAAGGTATTAAAAGCAAAATGGTGAAAGCCGAAAAGGCCCCCGAACCATTCAGCTTGCACTCGCCACAACAAGGCAAGTGTGGAATCATGCCCGAAGCAACGGGATCGTAACCGGGGACTGGCCGGGTCGGTCGGTCAAGGCAGGTCGATTCGACAACAGGCGGTTGCGCTTTCTCACTCCTGATGAATGCGACAAGTTGCTTGCCAAGCTGAAAGAAACCAGCCAGCAGGTACACGACATGGCTCTTCTCAGTCTGGATACAGGGGGGTAAAAGCACAGGCCCGCGAACCCCGGAAGGCCTCGAACGGTCAAAGAAAGCGAACTGGAATCATGGTTTCTATGCCGCCGAAATGGTGGCAGAACGGCAGTACATTCGGTCTTTGCTGCGTGAAAGCCAGCACTTGGCAAAAAGTATTTGGTGATCTCGATCATAAAAGATGACATGCTTGAAGGGGTGTCGGATGTCCCGGAACATTTGATAGTGAAGGATTGAAAGGAGAATGGCCAGTGTCAATAAGACGAACGGCATCACCCTTGGGCCTCCTGGCAGCCCGGCAGGCTCGGAATGCGTCTCGCGCGTATCTCTGAGGATTTGAGCCGAAAGGAGGTCGAGAGAGCTTGCGTATTGTAAAATCCTGCCTGATTACGAACACTCGTCGCCGCCTGAATCAGCGTATCACAAACATTCGGCGGCGAAAAATCATTGTGATATCCCTGCTGGGAGAAGTGGGTTGGTTCGGGCGTCTAAAGGATCTTTGACCACCATTTGGCTATGTGGCGCATCTACCAACTCGACGAAGTGGTGTGATCATCAAGCATGTGGCTGGGGGTGAGATTGGGATAAAAGTCGGCATTCACGATCCTTCTAACCAGAAAAAACAAAACCCCATCTCTTTATTGTAAGAAATGGGGCTTGGATAGTTGAGCCATAGAAACCTCTGACTTAGATGTTTTCTGGCATTATTTGAGGCAATAAACTGACCGTAGAACTAAAGGAAGTTTTTTAGAAAATCAACCTATTTTTTGGATAATCTCTTGTTTGGCTATGTAGGAAAAGGGAAGCTAACCGGGATCGGTCAAGGTAAGTGTGGCGAATCAAGATGAGTGGCTTCCTCAAATGTTTCCAGCGCCCATTGGTTTATACTTTTCCCGCTTGTTTCCGCGGCTACGGCAACGGCAGCATGGACATCGGGCGGTACCCTTAAAAACAGTTTGCCGGAATAGGGTTTGTTCGGGGTCTCCCCACGCTTGGCGCAGGTATCAAGATAAAAATCCATTGCCTCTTTGAATGCCTTGCGAATTTCTTCGACACTGTCCCCATGAAATGTAATTATGTCACGAATCCCGGCCACACGGCCAACAAAGCATTCATCCTCATCGCTGTACTCTATTCGGGCGGAATACCCCTTATATCTCATCGGTTTCATGGTGTTACCTCCAGTTTTCGCAAAAACTCACGGGCAGTCCGCACCTGGTATGGTTTGGCTTCTTTCCCCGGGTGGGGACGGTGGAAATCGGCCCGCAACTCCCCAAGTTTAAACGCTATTCGGGAACTTTGGCCTTCAATCAACTCGCATCCAATTGCCAATAGGAGCGACTCAATTCGTTTCCATTCAAGGCTTCGAGGGACCGGCTCGGAGAACACCCTTTCCAGGGTTTTGCGATGTTTGCTGTGCATATCCCTTATGATAGCACATTTAGATAGCATGTCAAGCCAGTAGTGAGAGTCAGCAGATCCGGGCCACGGGCTTTGTGTCTGTGGCCCATAACAGGCTTGCTGATTTCAACGAGAATTGACGTTGTGGAGTGAAGGCAAATGAAGTATGGCCTTACAGTTTGTCTTACAGTATGGCCCAGATGAACAGCATCAGGAATGCAACGGGCTTTATGCGGCAAATCAAATACGACACAGGTATAAATATTACAAAGATGGGCGAAAACCGCCCAATTCACATAAAACTCAATCTAACCTTTGAGATCAGTTTTCTTTTCGCCACGTATGAGCCCGTTCCGAACGTCCGGGCAATACGCACAACCCTGTTTCGTGTGCGAGTATTCGCAGAAACCGTCTGTAATGACTCGGGTCGGACTGACCTTTGAAGACCGTCTTCCAGAAATCTATGGATTCTTGCGATTTCAGGATCACGTCGGACAGCAGCATTTGTGTCCCGGTCAGATTGAAGCAAAGGCTCATGGCGTTTTCCTGCTACTTGTAATCTTGAAGCTGTTCGTCCATCCAGGTCGAAGCCTCTTCTATATCCTTCTTTAGAGATTCGATTTCTGAGGGAGTTAAGGGACGTGAATTTAAGGATTTGTTTCCTTTGGCCTTGGGTAAGGGCTTCTGCGGTTGCTTTTTCTTCTCTTTCATATCAAAATGTCCTTTATGGGAAAGGTTGCTGGTGGGGCCGGGCACTTTAGATGGAACGTAACCAAACAACCAGAAGAAACCAAGTTTAAACTGGAGGCAAGGGGCAAGCCCATGGCAATCCCCAAAAAACATAAAAACGTCATTGACTTGGCGGCCTACAGAAAGAAGAGGTTCACCTACCACGTGGACCCCGGGCCTGAGCTTCTATCGCCTGGAGATATTGAGGAACTAATGAGGCAAGGCCGGTATCTCGGTACCTGGACCCCACAGGCGCCCTATGGTCGTCAAGACAAGGACAAAGAGGATGCCAGTTGATAAATCCTGCTGGACATGTAAATACCTGGGAGACTGGATAGGACCGGCCTTTATTCAAGATTTCACCTGCACATGGTTTCCGAAGCATGGCAAGGGCAAGGCGAAGAAACTGCGGCCCAGGAAGGACCCTGATGAAGGGTGTAAGCTTTGGGAGGGGAGGGGTTCACATTCTTAAGTTCATGTCTATATTCTAAGGCCTTCAAAACCACGCTTTTTCTTCAGAAGTGGGGAGAGGATGGGGAGAGGATGGGGAGAGAGCGAGAACAA
>CAZACO010000379.1:0-4717 GCA_964483185.1 uncultured Desulfobacteraceae bacterium | reverse complement strand
TGAGCAGCTTGTGGGTGATCTCCTTGCAGCGTCTCCCCTGGCTCCGGATCTGCCCCAATGCCCGCCGGAACTCGTCCAAGTTCTCCCCTGCCTTGAATTCCTCTTCTTCCAGAAGATCCTCTATCCAGCCCGCTTCTTCAACCATAATGGCCACCGGATTATTGATTTCATGGGCAATGCCGGCCGCCAATTCACCCACCGATGCCAGCTTGCCTGTCTCCACCACCTGCTCGGTAATGATCTCCTTTTCCCGATCAGCCTCGGCAACGCGGTTGACCATCCGCCTTGACAGGAAAAAGGCGGTGACCACAATACAGATGCCGGCCAACAGGATAATGGCAATAGTGACCCTCAGCGTTCTCCGCAGATCCGAATAGGCGTCAGAGGCCTTCTGCTGGTAGATCAGGATCCAGTCCCCATGTTTCAGCAAGGCCGAGACATAGATAACCGGGTTGCCTGCCTCATCATCCCTCTCCATGACGCAGACCCCCTCCTTGCATCTCTCACAGTTCTCGAGAAAATCAGTAAACGGCACCTTGTTGGGGATCAGGTCAAACACGGGCTTGGTCTGAAATTCGCCTTTCTTGTTCAGGATAAAGGCAAAGCCGGTTTCTCCGATGCGGATATTCTCCACAAGATTATTGAAGGCCACAAAATCAATGGTGGCCCTCAATATCCACGGCACCCCATTCCAGTTCTCCCTTACGGCGATAATGAAGTGAGGGAGGCCTCGAAGGCCCAAAAACACATCACTCTTGAAATAGTCGCTTTTCATGGCCATCTGAAACCATTCTGCATTGGAATAGAGCGCCTTCCCCAGTTTGAACGGCCCTGCATAGGCGACCTGAAGACCCTGGGAGTTGATGACGCCCAAGTCTACAAACACAGGGCCGTAGATCTGCTGCATGACCTCAAGCCTGTCCCGCAGAAAGGATTCATCACTCAATTCCTCATAGGTGAAGGTCTTGGCCAGAAAACGGATGTCACCCAATTTTCCTTTCAGGAAAACGTCAATATTCTGTTTATGCTTGAGAACCAGCTCTTCCAGATGGGCCTGGACTTTTTCGTGGTATGAGATATCGAACTGGTAGAGAATGATGCTGCTGACCACGATCATCGGCGTGATCGCAACGAGGATGATGACCAGGAGCATATTCCTGGTCAGGGAATAGTAGTATCCGTTATTCGTCTGGTTGTTTTCATCCATTCAAGGTCCCACTGCGCGGCTATTTGCAGATAAACCCCGGGCCTTGCAGTTGTCTGCATACGCCCGGGGATGATGCCTCGTCCCTACAGACCGTGCATTGACATGGCTTCCTTCACTTTGGCTTCCCGGATCTTCTCTTCGTGCTTTCGTTTTTTCTGGGTCGCCTCTTCCACCTTGCGCATGAGCTGATCAATATCGCACGGTTTCAACAGGTAATCATACGCCCCTTTCTTCATCCCTTCGATGGCCGATTCGATGGTACCGTGACCGGTCAGCATGACCACCTCGGTCAGGGGATATGACTTCTTGATTTCGCCTAAGGTTTCAATACCGTCCATGCCCGGCATCTTGACATCTAAAATAACAACATCGGTATTCCGGCTTTTGTCTAAGACTTCCAGGGCCTCCTTTCCGCTAAAGGCCGTATTTACAACCAGCTCCCGCTTTTTCAGACGCTTGGTCATGGTCTCCACAAAAGGAACCTCGTCATCTACCAGTAAAACCAATGGTTTCATCATTAGCATTTCCCTCCTTTGATGCTTGATACTCGAAACGTGAAACCTGGGAACATGGAACTCAATCAAGATCCTATATCGATGTCATCTACATACGTCGTCCAGACACGCAACTTACTTCATGCCGGCGTCCATGGCACTCCTGGCTGTCTCAAGGATACCCTCGGGAAACCCGACGATCTTGTAAACCACCAGAAATTCAACGACCCAGAGCACGGCCATGGAAAGGAGAAAGAGCACAAAGCCGTATTTGATGAAGTCCATCGGATGAATCATCTTTTCGCCCGAATCCGGGTAGGTCCCCAGGCCATAGACGATCGCGTTGTTCGGGGTCCCCACGATAAGAAAATGGGCAAAAGAGGTGGCAAATGCCACGGCAAGCCCGACTGCCCATGGCTCCCCCTCGACACCGGTGATGATCCCCATCGGAATCACAATGGGACCTAAGAGGGCGGTCGTGCCGGCGTCGGACATGAAATTGGTCATCAGACCGGACAGGGAGGAGAGTCCGACCCACAGACCGTAACCATGATTCATATCCACACTGGAAAGGATCGTGAGAAAACTCTGGGCCAGCCACATGGCAGCGCCGCTTTCCTTGAGAAGGGCGCCCAAGGTCAAGGCCCCGCAGTACATAAACCATGCGTCCCAGGAGATGCCTCCTAAGATCTTCTTCCAGTCAGTGGTCTTGAAGATGACCGGGATCAGGAGGGCGAGGAGTGCAGGGCCCCCGAGACCGAGTTCCTCCCCGCCGACGATCCAGAGCACGAGGATGAGGAGGAGCATCCCGAAAGTGACGTACTCCGCGTACGTCATCTTGCCCATCCTCTTGGTTTCTTCCTTGATAGCCACCAACCCGGGGGTAAGGTCTCTGGTCTTGATTTTACGTTTAAAAAGTATCAGCATGTAAAGTGCAACAATGATCCCTAATATGGGTACAATGGGGAAGCCGTATTTCATCCAGGTAAAGAAGTCCATCGGCACATGATACTCGCTCCAGAACCCCATCATGATCACGTTACGGCCACCGGCTGCAGGCGATCCCACCCCGCCCACATTCAGGGAAAAACAGAGAGCAAACATCAAAAATTTTGCCAGGGCCGGATCGTGTTCTATCCTCCCCCCCTGGCTGTTGGCCGAAACCGCACCGAAGTACACTGCGGCCATGACCGGGGTCATAAAGGCGCACATGGCGTGGGCCGATATAAAAGACCCCACCACGGACATGCTGATACACAAGACAAAGACAGGGACCAAGAATCCTTTGGTCCAGCCTAAGAGCCAGCTTGCCAACCGTTTGTGAAGGCCCACATCTACGACGGCGACACCCATGGCCAGGACCCCTAAAAGGAACATCGGCGCGTCCCCCGCAAAGGTCTTTCCGATCATGCTGCGGGGAAGAAGATGGAGGAAGTAGGCCAAGATCGGCATCAAGACACCGGTCAAACCGATGGGGATTGCCTCGGTGGCAAAAAAGATAATGGCCATCGGAATAATGCCGAGCACGATCATGGTCTTATCGGCGGCTTCAGAAACGTTGTGCGCCACCTCCCACTCCATCATTTTTTGAGCAAAACCGTATTTTTGTACGATGTTTACAAGCGTCTGCGGGGTAGGCAGCACAAAGGCGATCAGGATAAAAATTGCAGCGCCGATGCAGACCCATAGCAGTTTATTGGTCAAGATTCCGCCCCCGCCAACGTCATGTTCCATTTCGTGACTCATTGAATAAGCTCCTCCTTTCCAAGATGGGAATCCATTTAATGGTCGTGCCTCAGGGGAAATACGGGCTTAGATCTCACACTGTTTCATAATCTGGAAAATCTCTGCAAAAACGTCTGTCAACCTCAATACCCCGACGATCTCTTTCTCTTTGCCCCGGGTCACGAGCAGAGACTGGTGATGCCCCATCACCAGGAGGTGGATCGCCTCGTCCAACGAGGCATCTTCATCAATATATTCTCCCTCGGTGGGGGTATGCATGAAGGTTTTTACCTTAAAACTGGCCGCTTTGGTGCAGATATCCCTGAGAGGACTATCCCACAGAGACTCCTGTTTCAGCATGGTCTTCAAGAATCTCGGACTAAAACCGGCGCGCGACAACCGTCCCAGATCACCTAAGTCCTCATATTTTGGCTCTAAGGCCCTTAACACATCTAACTGGCTTACTTTACCAATGATCTTATGGTTCTTGTCATATACCAGTACAGCCCTATGAAGATACAAATACCGCTTCCTGTCAAGCGTCTCCTGGGCACGCTCCAAGGCCGAGACAGCTTCAAAGAGTGTGGCCTCCTCTGGAACCGTTGCATATTCCTCGAGAGGCACCATTAAATCCTTTATAGGAATTGTTTTCATGAATCTCCCTCCTCATCAATGTCTTTCACTGTGCGGAATCCCGGTGTTGCAGCATCTTTATGCTGACTTTGAGAAAAATTTCTCATTCTCGGACACACCATCCACATCCCATGGGCCACCTGACTTGAGATCGTGTTCAGTGGCAAATGGGCGCTCCTACAAGACATTGCAAAGCGTATTGGGGTGCTCTGGAGAATGAAGGGGACTGGTATTGGCCCGGTTTTTCAGACCTGTATGAACAGGGCCCTCCCCCAAGCCGATTGCTCTCCGCCAGCAGGCATAGGTATTCACCATTTCAATATTAATGTCAAGGGATTTGAGCCCTGTTCTGAGAGATTTAGATCGAAAGTCTCAAGAGGCTCGGAAAAATAAGGACAAAATAAAAAGTACTTCATCTTTCCGACGGTTCTCTGATCAATCACGAGAGTGTCGGTTCATTTTTATGGATCTCACTTTCTCGGAATCGGTGTTCCTTTTTTCCCCAGGATATCAATAACGACCTTTTTGAGGCCCTCAATACTGTTTCCCTCTTTCTCCACAAAGGCAACCGGCAATGAGACGTTTATCGGGGTGTCATAATCGGTCGAGAAGGTGTGCACCACTACGGGGAGAGAGGGAATCCGGTCATTCAGTTTTT
>CAZACO010000378.1:0-4726 GCA_964483185.1 uncultured Desulfobacteraceae bacterium | reverse complement strand
TATGAGACAGAGGTGGTCTTGAAGGACGGTTCAAGCATGTTGCTTAGACCGATCAGGTGCGATGACGTCGAACCCTGGCTCGCCTTTGTGGCAAGGATCAGCCGTCGGACGAAATACCTGCGGTTCCATTCCCTCCCCAGGTTGGGCCGCGAAGACGCCGTCCGCTTCTGCACCCTGGATTACATCAACGCCTTCGCCTTTGTGGCGTTGGTGGGGAGCGAAAAAGAGGAAAAAATCGTCGCCATTGGTCGTTATTACCGCCTGCCAAGGAGCCATGCAGCCGAAGTGGCACTCGCCATCGAAGATGCCTATCAGGGGAAGGGGATCGGGACCAAGCTCATGGAATGGCTGGCAAAGGTTGCCCGTGACCACGGCATTCGCACGTTCGAGGCCGAGGTTCTTGCGGAAAACAGGGAGATGATGTCGGTCTTTAGAGGCTATGGTTTCCACATCACTTCAGAACTTGAGGCGGGTGTTATCCATGTCAAATTTCCCATATCCCGAACCCGAAAAGTGGCCAAGAAAGAGGAAGAAAGGGAGCATATTTCAACGCTCACGTCACTTCGCTCCCTGTTGTCCCCGCAATCGGTGGCCGTCATAGGGGCGTCCAGAAAACCGAACACCATTGGGCAGGTCCTTCTTCAATGCATCATGCAGAACGGGTTCACCGGTGTGGTTTATCCGGTCAACCCGAATGCGGATTCGGTCATGTCCGTGAAGGCCTACCCTTCGGTGCTTGATGTGCCCGGTCACGTGGACCTTGCGCTCATTGCAGTGCCGGCCCCGCTGGTGGCCCAGGTTGCTGATGAGTGCGGCCGCAAAGGCGTTCGCGCCCTGGTGGTCATATCGGACGGGTTCAGAGAAAGGGGGCCCGAAGGGGCGGCGCGGGAAAGGGTGCTCAGGGAAATCACCCTGGGTCACGGCATGCGGCTTTTGGGGCCGAACTGCATGGGGGTCATCAATACGAACCCCGGGATCCGTCTGAACGCCACCTTCTCCCAGGTCTATCCGCCGGCCGGGAACGTTGCCTTTCTGTCCCAGAGTGGAGGTTTGGGCATTGCGATCCTGGAGTATGCCAAAGGCATCCATATGGGCATCTCCACCTTTGTGAGCGTCGGCAACCGCGCTGATATCTCAGCCAATGACATGCTCCATTACTGGGAGCAGGACCCTGCCACCAAGGTCATTCTGCTCTATCTGGAATCATTCGGCAATCCCAGGAAATTTGTCCCGATCGCCAGAAGGCTGTCTTCGGCCAAGCCGATCGTTGCCGTCAAGAGCGGCAGGACACAGGCCGGGTCCCGGGCTGCCTCATCCCACACGGGCGCCCTGGCTACGCCGGAGATAGCCTCGGACGCCCTGTTTCGGCAGGCCGGCATCATACGGGTAAACACCCTTGAGGCGCTTTTCGACGTGGCCACCCTGCTGGCCAATCAGCCGTTGCCGAAGGGGAACAAGGTGGCGATCGTAACAAACGGCGGGGGCCCGGGTATCCTTGCGGCCGATGCCTGCGAACATCACGGGCTTGCGCTGCCGGATTTCTCTCCCGAGACCGCAACACGGCTCAACTCCGTGATTGAGCGTGAAATAACGGTCCGGAACCCTTTGGATATGACCGCCGCCGCTTCGGATAGGGAATTTGAGAACACACTCAAGGTGTTGGCAAACGATGCCGGGGTTGATGCCGTTCTGACCATATTCGTCCCGCCGACGGTGACCGACCCAACCGGCATTGAAGAGGCCATAAAACGCGTGTCCCCTCTTTTTCAGAGACGGAAGAAGCCCCTGTTGTCCTGCTTTATCGGGCAGCGTGGCGTCGGGAAGATGCTGGGCGAAACGAACAGATTTGTCCCCTCCTATCTTTTCCCCGAGGATGCCGTATCGGCCTTGGCCAAGGCGGCCCAGTACAGGGAATGGCTCAGAAAGCCCAAGGGAAAGATCCCGAGGATTCAGGGTATCGGACGCGCCAGGGCCCGAAACATAATCGACTCGGCAATGACAACAAGTTCCCGGCGACCCATCTGGCTGCCCATAGGCGAAATCGACGACCTCCTCGACTGCTATGGCATACGCTGTGCTAAAACGGTGGCCGTCCGAACAGTGGAAGAGGCGGTTGCGTCTGCCGGCCGGATCGGCTTTCCCCTCGCCCTTAAGCTGGACTCTGCAACCATTACGCACAAGACAGACGTGGGCGGGGTGATGCTGGATCTCAACTCTGAAGAGGAGGTGAAAAAGGCCTTCGACCGTATTGCAGTGAAGCTTACCAAAATGGGACGCCGGGATGAAATGAAGGGCGTCATCCTCCAACGGATGGTGACAGAAGGGTTGGAAACGATCGTGGGCGTGACCCAGGATCCTTCGTTCGGCGCCCTGATCATGTTCGGCCTGGGCGGGACTTATGCCGAACTCATGAAGGATGTGGCCGTCCGGTTGCACCCCCTCACCGACGTGGATGCCCGGGAACTGATCGGCTCCATCAGAATGGCAAAAGTCTTTGAAGGTTTCAGGGGGGCGCCCGCAAGCGACCTGGCGGCAATGGAGGATCTGCTGCTGAGACTCTCGGCGCTTGTTGGGGACATCCCGCAGGTCGCGGAACTCGACCTCAATCCCGTAAAGGTGCTCCCTAAGGGGGAGGGGTACTGGGTGGTAGATGCCAGGATTATGCTGAAATGATTCTTATTTTTGAGCCCTTAGGCCGAATGGTTGCAGCAGAGGAAAATATAACGGGTTTACGTCACCAGCCGCCGATCAAGCGGCATTGAGCGCCTGAATCCGAGAAAGCTCTTTACTATAGCGATGCTCGGATTCCCATAAATCTCTGGTATGTTGTGCGTTCAACCAGAATTCAGGAGAATTCCCGAAAAGACGGGACAATCTCAACGCCATGACGGGTGTTATGGAACGTCGTTCTCTTAAAAGTTCGTTAACCGTCTGTCGTGATACACCCAGGGCCGTAGCCATTGAGGTTGCGTTCAGATCAAAATCAGGCATGAAATCTTCCCTGAGCATTTCACCGGGGTGAGTTGGTGGTATTTCCCTTTCAGTTGTGTTTGATATAGCCATGGTTAAACTCCTCAATGGTAATCGGTTATTTCAACATCATATGCATCGCCATCTATGAAACGGAAACAGATTCGCCACTGTTCATTGATGGATATCGAGTGTTGCCCTTTTCTATCTCCCTTAAGTGCGTGTAAACGGTTGCTTGGTGGCACCCTGAGATCACTTAATGTTATTGCATAATTTATATATTCCAACCGCCGTATGGCCCTTTTTATCAAGTCAGGGGGCAGACGTTTCGATTTGCCTTTTGTGAAAAGCTGTTGCGTTTCTTTATCGGCAAATGTTTTTATCATGAATATATTGTAATCTGTCACGTGACAGTTGTCAACAATTTAACCTCTCTTATGCCTTATGTGTTAAGGGGGCCGCTTTTGGGCTATTATAAGATTGTAAGATTAAGATTGGGACCAATCTAACTAACTGACAAAACGGGATAAATCAGATAATTTGTAGGGTTTTGGGTCTTAGAATGCCCATTTTGGGGCTGAAAAAACGCCCTTAAGAGAATACAGGAAAAGGGGCAAATAATACTTGTTAAAAATTGTAAAATAGTCTGTATTTATAGATTTTAAACTTATTTTGTCATATTATTTATGCAACTACGGGGTTGACAGTGTGTTTCAGTAAGTATATACTTATGTGTGTATACAAAAAAACGGAAACGTCGTATACAATCTGGTATGGGGGTAACCCGTGCCTAAAAAAAGGAGACCATTGTGACCACGACTCGAGTTTTTAAATCAGGGAACAGTCAGGCCGTCAGGTTGCCGAAGGAATTCTCTGTCAGGGGCAAGGTGCTTGAAATCTTCCGTCGTGGTGATGAAATCGTGCTTCGGGAACCGGCCGAGGGATTGGCGCGGGCCTTTGAGCTGTTGACCCGTCTTCCCGAAGATTTTCTTGCTGAAGGTCGCCAGGATATGCCGCCACAACATCGCGAGGGACTGTGATGCCTCCTCGTTATTTGCTGGACACCAACATCTGTATTTACATCCAACGTCAGAAGCCTGGGGAGGTGTTAGCGCGTTTTCAGAAGCTTAAACCCGGGGATGCTGCGATTTCGGTCATCACGTGGGGGGAGTTGCTGTATGGTGCCGAGAAAAGTCGGCAGCGCAAAAAGGCCTTGCAGTTGCTGGAGGAGTTCAAAACCTTAATTCCTGTTTTGCCAATGCCGGAGAATACCGGGAAAACGTATGGAGCCATCCGTGCATCATTGGAGTCCAAAGGGAGGCCTATCGGAAACAATGATTTGTGGATCGCGGCGCACGCCAAGGCGGAAGGCCTTACCATAGTGACCAACAACGAGCGGGAATTCCAACGCGTACCGGGCTTGAAGGTCCAAAACTGGGTTGGCTGACAGGGTTTCTGGAATTCAGAGGATGAATTACCCCGACGCGTAGCAGCGGGGTATCAAGGCAAAAACATATCACATCGCCCCAAAGGACGGAGAATCAAACCCTTGTCCGCCTCTGGCGGATTGAAAGTCAGCCGGAAACTGCTCAATCATTTCGGCACTTGTTGAATAATTTGCTAATATAATTGATAATTTTACTACGATGGAATGTTTTAAGGTACTTGGAGTGATCCATGAAAGAATCAAAGCAAACGTTACCGGAATTTGTGGTTTGCATCAATAATGTAGATTATCCTGCATCATTAGAACTGC
>CAZACO010000377.1:3494-4754 GCA_964483185.1 uncultured Desulfobacteraceae bacterium | reverse complement strand
GGCATGATCCCCACCTTGGTTTTCCCCGGTGAGATAATACCGGGGCAATTGGGCCCGATGAGGACCGATTTCCGGTTCCTCAGGAACGCGGCCACCTTGACCATATCGAGCACGGGGATTCCTTCGGTGATGCATACAATGAGATCGATCCCTGCAGAAGCCGATTCAATGATGGCATCTGCCGCAAACGGGGGGGGGACGAAAATACAGGAAACATTTACGCCTGCCCGCTCCACGGCCTGCTTGACCGTGTTAAAAACAGGGACCCCTTCAACCTCGTTGCCGCCCTTGCCCGGCGTAACGCCTGCTGCTACCACGGTTCCATAATCAAGCATCTGCTTGGTGTGAAAGGTACCTTCCCGGCCTGTAATGCCCTGTACAACGACTCGGGTGTTCTCGTCTACTAATATGCTCATAATTATTAGCCTTCCCGTAAAAGCTTCGGGGTTTGAATGTTAATGATAGCTTTTTGAATTCAGCGAGTTGGGAGTTAACATAAACCACGTGCCTTCAATTCCAAAATCGCAGAACAGGGAATCCCTGCATCCCTGTCAGGAGACCTGTTTTGCCACCAGATCGGCAGCCTCAGCCAGGTCCTTTGCCACCAGGAATTTCAACCCGGAGTCCCTGAGAATCTGTCTCCCTTCTTTGACATTTGTTCCCTCCAGCCTCACGATCAGGGGGACCCGAATCCCTGTTTTTTTGGCCGCGGCAACCACGCCCCTTGCCAGGACGTCACATCTCAAAATGCCGCCGAAGATATTGATCATGATGGCCTTGACGCGCCTGTCCTTGAGGATGATTTCAACCCCCTTGGTAATCATGTCTTCGTTTGCCCCTCCGCCGACATCCAGGAAATTGGCGGGTTCAGCCCCTGCCATTTTGATGACATCCATGGTGGCCATGGCAAGACCCGCGCCATTGACCATTGCGCCGATATTCCCATCCAGGCGAATATAATTCAGACGGTATTTTTCCGCCATCAATTCCAGGGGGTCCTTTTCTCTCGGGTCATCCAGTTGGAGGAGTTCCTTCTGTCTGAAGAGGGCGTTGTCATCGATATTGATCTTGGCATCCAATGCAAGGACCTTCCGATCCTTGGTCAATACGAGGGGGTTGATCTCCACGAGGCTGCAGTCAAGTGTCATGAAGATCTTGTATATATTACCCATGACGGACATAAGCGGTCTGAGTGCCCCGAACGGCGGCGGGGGATCCAGGCTGTAGAGGAGGTTCCTCGCATTATGCATCATCCATCCG
>CAZACO010000377.1:0-3394 GCA_964483185.1 uncultured Desulfobacteraceae bacterium | reverse complement strand
CCCCCCTTGCCTCTGCCGCCTGCATGGATCTGGGCCTTGACCACCCACATGGGACCATTAATGATTTGTGTGGCCTTTGTCGCCTGGTCTACAGCCGTAACCACCTGCCCGTTCGGAACGGGTATCCCCGATTTTCCGAGAATATCTTTTGCCTGATATTCATGTAATTTCATTTCGAAACTCCATTGTCAATTTCCCTTAAATCCCGCTGGAAGGCGGGAAACCTTTCAACCGGTAAACGGTTGCGAACCATTTGTGCCGCCACACCCATGAAGCACCACTCTCGACCTAATTATTATCCTTTACGCCGATTGTCAAGGGTAGTTTGGGTGGTGACCCCCTGAAAACCATCATCGGAATTGCTGCAGGAGGAGAAGCGTGGATAGCGAGATCAGCATTGCGATCCCGGCCGATCGGTTGAGAAGGTCAACTGTTTTCCGGATATCTTCAGGGACGGGGTCAACATAGCCGTCTCCTAACCAGGGTTTGATTTTTATGCCGTCAGGATACCTTGTGGGGCCCCCCAGCCGAATGTGCAGTGCCCCTGCCGCGAAACTCTCCGCGTGGGCGGCGTTGGGCGAATCATGTTTGAGCCTGTCCCTCAGGGCAATCTTGAGGCCGTCCTTTGGATGAAGTCTGATAACCCAAGCGCCCACAAAGAGTACGACAAGAGAAAGGCGCGCCGGAATGAAGTTGAGAAGATCGTCAAGCCTTGCGCCGGCCCAGCCAAAAGCCAGAAACGCCTTGTTTTTGTACCCCACCATGGAGTCTAAGGTGCTCGCGACCTTAAATACGAGCATGGTACAGATTGCCGGCATCAATGGGGGCCATCCGACAAGGAATGCGAGCGCCCCTCCGGTTACATACCAAAACAGCGGCGACAGAAACCCGTCCACGAAATTTTCGGCCAGGGTTTCCACGGCCGCCCTGCTGGCCCCCTCTTTATCCAGATACTGAGCATCGCGGCCCACTGTCATGGCGATGGCTCCCTTGGCCGCAGCGAGATTACCGGCTTCCAGGGCCCTGATCACGGGTCTGATGTGGACGATCAGGTCTTTGAACGCAAGAAGCGAATAGCAGACAAAGAGGTCGAAAGCAAGCCCGATGAGGGGGAAGAGACCCTGCAGGAACAGGCGTGCCGCAATGTAACAGGCGAGAACGGATACTTCTGTCATCAATACGAGGAGGATGCCGCCCGCCCTTCCGTCAAGACCGGCGGCCTTCAGGAACTTCCCGCACCAGGATATGGCGAGTCCAATGATCCTGACCGGGTGACACGGGTAACGGGGATCGCCGGCCAAGAGATCCAGGATATATGCGATAAGGATGACGGCACTCAATTCAAGCAAGCTTCCAGCCTCTGGTGCTCACCCGTATAGATGGTCCGGGAAAGACGCGATGAGCGAAATCAATTGATCGTTTTCTACAGGCCTCCGGAGACCCACGCGGAAGTAGTTGGCCTCAAGGCCGGGGAAATTGCGGCAGTCCCTCACATACATGCCATTGGAGAGTAGGTGGTGTATCAGATGGTCGAGGGTGTGGGTTCGGGTCCATCGGCAGAGGATGAAATTGGCGCACGGCCGAAGGGGGGTGATTCCGTCCAGGCTGTCGAGTAGATGAAAGATCCTCTCACGTTCCTCTGCATTTGCCAGACAGGTTTCCTGTTCGTACTCTGTGCACTCGAGAAGGAGGGGGGCGATCCTGTTTGCAACCCCGTTGACCGTCCACGGCTCTTTGGCCTGTCTCAGGCGTGAAATCAGTCTCTCGTCTCCCGCAATCCCGCCCAATCTGATTCCGGCCAGGGCATAAAACTTTGTGATCGAGTGGATAACAAGGATGTTCGGCCTCAATTTCTGAGTGAGGAAACTGGCCTGTTCCCAGTTTTCTACAAACTGGATAAAGGCCTCATCAATGATGAACAGCGTTTCCGGGAATTTCTCTGAGAGTTCCAGTAGACTTTCCCTGGGAAACAGGGTCCCTGTTGGGTTATTGGGCCTTCCGAGCCAGAGCGCATCGGCATTTTCGATCGTCCCGATGAGCGCATCCGTATTCGCAAGGGAAAACCCGCTGTCCGGTGACAGGCGATGCCGGGTGATCCGCGCCCCGGCCAGGATCGAGGCCCGTTCATAGTCATGGTAAGAGGGGGTGACCACTGCAACATGGTTAAACCGAAGGACCCTGGGCACCAAATAAATCATCTCGGTGGAACCGTTGCCAGCCAAGAAATTTTGAGAGGGAATGTTGAACTTTTCCCGGTAGTAACGGCCGATGCCATCTCCTTCAACAGGGGGATAGTCCTCTATTGCCTCGAGAAGCGCCCCCCACTTTTCTCTGATAATAGCCGGCGGTCCCAGAAAATTGAGATTGACGCTGAAGTCAAGGACTGGGTGACCTGGCAGGCCGAAGCGTTCAAGGTCGGTGCCGGGGGTGCCGCCGTGCCGGTACGAAACGTTTCTGTCTGATATATCAACCATGGATACACTCAACGATTTGATGTAGATGCGTTCGAAACAAATATTTTTTCAATTACTCTGGCTCGGCGAATGCCCACTCGTCATTTTTCGCAAAACGGCCGATAGCCCTGTTGCACCCGATCCGTAACATAGGAATTGTTGGACATATTCTGGGTCTTGAAAGGTGCTGCTTTGTACCCTTTCCTCTTGAATATCCGGCAGAATGCTGTAGCCGCGATCGATTTGCCCACGTTGCTGCCGGTGCCCAGAAACATGATGGCCCTGCCCATAACCCCATTCCCCCTCCGATTCGCATCGATGCTGCTTTTTATACTCTTCTACAGGGTCTTGTCATCATAAAAAAGGGAAAAGATTCAACAGTGACCGTTTAAAATAGAGGAATGGGTCCATAAAAATTGCGGTTGTCAAACTCATGGTTTGGGTGTAAAGTTCTTAACCAAAGAAATTTGAAATCTGGAATTTGAAATTGGAGCTGAAAGAAGCCGGATGTTGCTGATCGAAGACTTGAGGGTGGAACTTGGGGACCATGTCATCCTTGCCAATATCAATCTGGAAATCAAGGCTGGGGAGACGCACGTGCTTTTTGGCCCCAACGGGTCTGGAAAGACCTCTCTTCTTATGACCATCATGGGGTATCCCCAGTACCGGATCGTAGGAGGAAAGATTGTATTCAAAGGGGTCGATATTTCCCATCTGCCGATCAATGAACGGGCTGACCTGGGTATTGGCATGTCTTATCAGCGGCCACCCACCATTAACGGTCTAAAAATCCGGCAGATGGTGCAGATGTGTGCAAAAGAAGACGTTACTGTTGAGGACCTTGCGCGACGTGTCAACTTTGTGGATTTTCTGGACCGGGATGTGAATGCCGGTTTTTCCGGGCGCGAGATCAAACGGTCCGAGTTACTCCAGCTCATGGC
>CAZACO010000376.1:0-4764 GCA_964483185.1 uncultured Desulfobacteraceae bacterium | reverse complement strand
GGGTAGTATCCTATCAAAAAGGCTCTACTGAATGAACAGAGACATGTGGTCATTTATCTTGCCAGGCCCTGTAGAGGAGAGAGTCTGGAAGAGGTTGGAAGACAACTTTGCATAGACAAATGAAGCAAGGAGACCTTTGCAAAACACCCCTTTTTCCCAATCGCTGTGTCAGAACAACGAGGTTCAACTCTCAGAATTTGCTGGAATTGTTCCAAAAACACGTGTCGATTTTTCAATTTTTTGGAGATACACGGAAACCATACAAACACTGAGCCACCCAGACAGATGATGGAGGTCTATATGAACAGTGAGAAATACAAAAAAGGTATGTCTGTAAGGAGAGAAGTTCTAGGAGATGAGTACGTAGACAAGGCAATTAATGCTGCAACGAATTTCACCAAGCCATTGCAAGATTTGGTCACTGAAAACTGTTGGGGTGAAATATGGACTCGAAGCGCTATTCCAAAAAAGACACGCAGTCTGATTACCATCGCTACATTAGCGGCACTTAAAGCTCCAACAGAATTAAAAGCACATGTACGTGGCGCGTTGCGAAATGGATGTACGGTAGCTGAAATTCAGGAGGTGCTTTTGCAGTCTGCAGTATACTGTGGTGTTCCTGCTGGTATAGATGCATTTAGGGCTGCAAAAGAAGTAATTGAGGGTTGGGAAAAATAATCAATGGCTGACAAGGCCCTCAGCAACGCGTACGACATGCACTGGACCTCGCTACGCTCGACCGCTATTGGCAGCTTTCGGCACCATATGCAGGCATTGCGCTTTTAATAGCCTTCCTTGATATCAACATGCTTCATGCTATGCATAATACTATCTGTTAATTGCGGAAAAGCGGGCCATAATGAAATTGGGGACTCTTTCAAAGGAGCCGAAAGGTCTGTCTCGGACAGTACCAATCTTTCTTGTTCATGGTGCATAGCATGGAGCGTGGTGTTGGGTGATGAACAGGGGGGAAGTAGAAAGCGGCTTGGAGGTGAAACACCGCAAGAGGCTGGCATGTAATTTGGCGGTGCCAAGTCTAACCTAAACCTGGGCGCCAATTCTGGGAACTTATTTTTCCGCGAGCTCTAAGGAAGCTTATTAACGAAGTAGTAGAAATGACAACTAACAGTCAATAGCAGACCTCCATTTACTTGTCTCTTAGAGACCTTTGAAAAACACCCCCTTTCTCCTGATCTTTGCGTTGCATTCGAATTTTGATCCTCGAAATATTAAATATATTTCTGTGGTTAAAATCCTCATGCGCCTTGATCTTGAGCTAAATTGAACGTTTTTCAAAGGTCTCTCTCAAGGGGGTTCAACCTGGATGATCTCCGACCTCTGTTCTTTACCGTCTCCATTGATTTCCGGAGAAAGGCTTTGTAAAGGATAGATAATAGGCAGAGACCACGCATAGCGTCGAGTCGATAATCCAGAGACTTTTCAAGGAGGAAAGGGCGTGAAAGGCCCGGAAGGAGTGTCAAAACCTTTTTCAGAAGATGGTGGGCAATGCCTGCACAGGAGGTGGCCATGGCCGAACAGATTCAATACCTGACCCCCGCATGGCGGGACGAAGCCGAGAGGCGGCTCAAATCCGAACTGAGTCCGGAGCGGATGAATTTCATCTCCTCATCCATGTCCAATATCTATCTCGATTGCCCGGACGGCGGCACCCGATATCTTTTCTTCCGTTTTGAAAAAGGCGAATTTGCCGATCTATCGCTGGGAGAGGGAGAACCGCCCGTTGCCGAGTTCAAGGTTACCGGGAAGTACGATACGTTCGCTAAAATTTCCCGGGCCGAACTGGGGTCCCAAAAGGCGTTAATGACCGGAAGGCTCAAACTCAAAGGGAATATGGTCAAGGCACTGAAACTGGCATCCATCGCCGATCGGATCAACAAGGTGCTTTCCGGGATTCCGGCGGAGTATTGATGGACGAACGGCCCGTCAGGGTCCCGGTGGCCCTCCGGGGTCCATGAATGGAAACGCTTTGGAGACAACCCGGAAGGCTGAAATAGAGGAGGAGATGCCATGACTACCCCGAATGATCCATACTTCATTGATTTCCCTGCACGCATTCGCTCCATCCAGGCGGCAATGGCGAGGGAGAATCTTGACGTCTACCTGGGTTCCCGGCTGCGCACGCTGTCGTGGACCCTGGATGCCTTCTGTCCCTGGCGCAGCTTTGTGGTGATCCCGGCCGAAGGGCTGCCCACGGCCTTTACCTTTGTCATCGATGCCGCCCGCGTTGCCGACGATTCCTGGCTGGACGAGGACCATGTCTTCGGTTTTGCGCCGATGGGGGGCCAGGATCAGATCGAGTTGATCGCCGATTTTATCAAAGATCTGCTTCCCGACGAGAAGGGCCGCGTGGGCATCGAAAGCGGCATGTCCAACTACCTGCCGGAAGGCAATCTCACCCACTACGAGTACGAGCACTACGGCGAGGCCTTGCGGAGGTGTGAACTGGTCAATGCCCATACGATCGTGGACGCGCTGGCGACAATCAAGGACGAAGGCACTTTAAACCGGTTCCGGGAGGCATCGCGCATGGTGGATATCGGCCATCAGGCGGTGCTGGACGCCCTCAAAGACGGGGGCTGGAAGGGTAAAACGGAAACCGAAATCGCCGGCCTGGCCGCCTATGCCATGCGCAAGGCCGGCAGTGAATGGGAGTGGTCCTTCACTGGCGGCAATGAAATTGCCAGTGGGTATCGCACCGGTCTGGTGGGCGGGGCCTGTACGCCGGCCTCCCGCCGGAAGCTCCAGCCCGGGGATCCGCTGATGGTCGACATTCATGCCATGTTCAAACTGGGTCTGGGGGATCATTCCCACAACTACCTGATTGCCCCGGTCACGGACCGGCAGTGGTGGCACGCCAACAATTTTCTGGATATCGTGAATCTGACCCTCGAGACCTACCGGGCCGGCATTACCCCTTCCGATCTAGCGGAACAGATGATCGGTTTTGCCGATGAGCGGGGCTTTTCCGACTACATGGTGCCGGGATTCGAGCACGGCATCGGCATGATGGGGGACGAGTGGCGCATCGGGTTGAACGACGGGCCGTTTCCTTACTGGACCAACCCCGAACACGTCTACCAGGCCGGAGAACTGCTGATCTGCGCCATGCAGTACGCCTGTCCGGAGGAGAACATCGGCTTTCGCTATGAAAATCCGATAGTCCTGTACGAAGACCGTTGTGAACCGCTCTCTTTGTTCCCCCTGAGCATTGATGAAATACGATGATCCGCATGCATCGAACTACAGGCAATCGGAGGACACTGCTGAAAGGGATCCCCCGAGCCTTCGGGTACCAGAAGGGAATGGGTCTCGGAGTTATTGAGAAGATAATTCGTGGTGGGTAGACATCACGGGGATTTGAGGCACGTCGATTTGCAATTAAATGGCGTGACCAAACAGGTGGAATTTGCTGTTTGTTCGATGATGCCGAGATTAGCCAGGTTAGGCAGTGTAAATAAATAAAGGTTGCAAATGACATCGAGAGCGTGTATAGTTGTGGGCCATGAACCCCCGATCCGACCTTCGGAAAAAGCTGGCTGGCGTGTGGCCGCTTCTGGACGAGCGGACGCGTCGGTTGTTGGCTGCCAACGAGGCCCGCGCCCTGGGGCGATGCGGGGTTTCGGCGGTAAGTCGTGCGTGCGGCCTGTCCCGGAAGGCTATCAGCAAGGGGATCAAGGAGATCGAGGCCGGAACTGCACCTCCGCCAGGCCGTGTGCGGCAACCTGGAGGGGGACGTCGAAAGATCACCGAGCACGATCCCCGCTTGACGGGTGCGATGGAACGTATGATCGATCCGGAGACCCGGGGCGATCCGGAATCCCCGTTGCGCTGGACGTGCAAGAGCACGCGGACCCTGGCCGCGCAGCTTTCGCGGCAGAGGCATCCGATCAGCCATACGAAGGTCGCCCAACTCCTCCACGATCTTGGTTACAGCCTGCAGAGCAACCGCAAGACAGAAGAAGGCGAAGACCACCCGGATCGGGATGCGCAGTTCCGTTACATCAACACGAAGGTCAAGCGGGCACTGGCGAAGGGTGCACCGGTCGTCTCCGTGGACACGAAGAAGAAAGAACTGGTTGGGAACTACGCGAACGGGGGCGAGCAGTGGCTGCCGGAGAAGACGCCCGTCAAGGTGAAGGGGCACGACTTTCCTGGACCCGATGTTCCCCGCGCCTACCCCTACGGCATCTACGACCTGGGCCAGAACACGGGATTCGTGAATCTGGGGACAGATCACGACACCGGTGCTTTCGCCGTGGCATCCATACGGGGTTGGTGGAGGCACGAGGGCAGGCGCCTTTATCCCTCGGCGAAGGACCTGCTGATTACTGCAGACGCCGGGGGCAGCAACGGTTCGCGTCTGCGACTGTGGAAGCTGGAACTGCAGAAGCTTGCGGACCAGACTGCCCTTTCCATCTCTGTCTGCCACTTCCCGCCGGGAACAAGCAAGTGGAACAAGATCGAGCACCGTCTGTTCTCCTTCATTTCTTCGAACTGGCGCGGCGAGCCGCTGCGCGACTACGAGACGATCGTGCACCTGATATCCAAGACTACTACAGCTATGGGGCTCAAAGTGACCTGCAGGCTGGATCGGAGGAAGTATCCCATCGGCCGCAAGGTGACGGACGAGGAAATGAAGCGCGTGAACCTGGAGCGTCACAAGTTCCACGGCGACTGGAACTACACTATCCGACCCATATCGCCAAAGCCAATTTGATACCTTTATTTATTTACGCATCCTAA
>CAZACO010000375.1:0-4775 GCA_964483185.1 uncultured Desulfobacteraceae bacterium | reverse complement strand
CCGGATGGCCCGGGTGGCCTCCAGACCGTCCATCTCCGGCATCTGAATGTCCATAACGATCAGGTTAAACGGCGTTTTCTCCCATGCCTCCAGTGCCTTTCTGCCGTTTTCCACAGGAAACACCCGATACCCCCGCTTATTAAGCACCGTCAATGCAAACCTTCTGTTGACCGGGTTGTCTTCTGCCAGGAGGATATCCAACGTCCTGGGGCCTTTCGAAATCACCTGCCGGGCAACCGGTCCGGCTTCTGTTGTGTGTGACTGATGCGCCCGGGATCGGCTCAAGACAAAGGGGATGGTCATATGAAAGGTAGTCCCGCTTTCGGGTTCGCTCTTTACCGTAATCTGGCCGCCCATCAGGGTGACGATCTGCTTTGAAATGGTCAGACCCAGCCCTGTTCCGCCGTATCGTCGGGTGATGGAGCTGTCCACCTGCCTGAAACTCTCAAAGATGATCTTCAGCTTGTCAGGGGGGATGCCGATGCCTGTGTCGGAAACCGTGAAATGCACAATGACAGAGGTTTCGTCTGTCTTTTCCGTATCCGCCTTTATGACCACCTGTCCTTCTTCGGTGAATTTAATGGCATTTCCTGCCAGGTTCATGATGACCTGGCGGAGCCTGTGGGGATCTCCGATCAGGGCGGTGGGGACATCGGGCGCCATATGGCAGATCAGTTCCAGGCCCTTCTCGCGTGCCTTGGATGAGAGTGTCTGGGTTACATCTTCGAGAGTCGTTCGGAGATCGAAGTCGATGTCTTCCAGTTCAAGCTGGCCGGCCTCGATCTTGGAAAGATCCAGGATGTCATTGATCAGAGCGAGCAGATGATCCGAAGAAACCCTGACCGTCTCGAGGAAATCGCGTTGCTCTTTGGTGAGCTCGGTCTCGAGGACCAGATCGGTCATCCCGATAATACCGTTCAACGGCGTTCGGATCTCGTGGCTCATGTTGGCCAGAAAAACGCTCTTGGCCCGGTCTGCGGCCTGGGCCTGCTGCCGGGCCTCCACCAGGTCTGTGACGTTGATTACGTTCAGGAGCACTCCGTCATAGGTGCGGTTCCGATATATGGGTTGAATCCGGAAGATCACCTGCTCCTTGCCAAGGGGTCTCTCTATGACAAAAGGCCTGGAATCGGGATGCTCCCGAAATGAGGAGATATGTCCCAAGACCTTTTCGAGGATTTTCCCGGAGTGAAAATTCTCGATCGTTTTCCCCAGAAGATATTCCCGCTCAACCCCGAGGGATTGACAAAAATAATCGTTTACCTCAATAATCAGGTTGTCTGCATCGGCAAAAATCACGCCCTCGTCCATGCCTGAAATCATGGCAGATAACTTGGCGGTCTCTCCCTCGGAAATCTCTTTGGCGGCTTGGATGTCTGCCTGGTTTTTCTGAATGATTTCCAGCATCCGGTTGACATCGGCGGCAAGGGTGCTCAATTCGTCTTTTCCGCGCACAGACAGACGCACGGACAGATCCCGGGATGTCCCGATCTCCCTGACCTGCCTGCTGAGTTTCGAGATTCGAGAGAGCACGATCCTGTCGAGAACCACTATCTTCACCACAAGAAATATCAACCCTGCCACGAAGAGCGACACGGCAAAATATTTCAGGTGGTTGAGGCCGTGAAGATAGGTGTCACGCGGCGTCTTCGTGCCAAGGATCATAATCGGTTTTCCGTTGATGTCTTCTATCTGTTTAAAGACCGACACCCTGTCTGCGGCCGTATGGATGTGCGGAGCACTGTCAGGTAAAAGGGATGACAGGGCCGCCTGCGCATGAGGGGGAATTCGCGGATCATGAAACCGGTATAGCATGATGTCGACTTCAAGGGATGAGGACAGTCGCTTCACTTCTCCCTTGTCAAGATAGCGTGCGAAAACCAGGGCGCCTCTGACCGGTCCCTTCCCATCACTGGTCAGGATGGGGTGTGAAGCGATGAGTGCGGGATTTTCCGAGACGAGTATGATACCCGATAGACTGCTTTCCGGACTGTCATGATGCAGGATAGAGGGATGGGTGCTCACATAGTCCCTGAACGCTCCTGGAAAGGGCATTTCAGCGCCCGTTTTCAGGTCCATTGCCTTGGCATAGACTATTTGTCCGATCCGATCTGCATAGAGGATGATGTTCAGGCGGAGATTGGCGATGGAGGCGTCCGTCATATTGGAGCTTATATAGGCCTCGTTGCGGTCTTCGATAAAGCGGAGGGTATCGTCCCATGCGGCCCAGTCATCCGCAAGTCTCAGAAGTTCTTCAGCCTCGGTGGAAAGGGCCTTCTCGACAACGCTTAGCTCGCGCAGCGCCTCCTTCTCTTCAAGCTCCAGGTAGCTTCGCAGGAAAAATGCCCTGATCAGGAGATAGTCAATGACGACAATCGCCACGATGGTGCACGCCACGATCAAGAGCGCTTTTTTTCGTATCGACATCTGACCTCCTTCGGGAAAACGGCGATTTTAAAGGCTCTTCTAAACGTTAGCAAAGATATGAGAATTCGGTCGCTTTGTAAAGAACCATTCCCCGTGCGGATGATTCCGGCTTTCAAGCCTCTACGCCGATACCTGCCTGATAGCTGAGATTTTCAATGTTCAACGGTTGGAAACGAGTCTCGCGCCGGATAGAATTTCCCCTGCAAACTGGGGATCCCCGCAACGGCATACGGGGGGCTATGAGACCCCGAGGCCTGGCTTGGAATGAGATCTGCTTTTTATTGACAATCTGACCGGGTTCTGAAAAAGATTGCCGACACGAATCCGATTACAATTACTGACCAAGATATCCTATTATAAGCAGCGCGGACATGGCCGTCAATTAAATGGCACAAAACTTGCTTGATTTTTATTACCCCTTCGTCGATGTGATCGCATAACAACCTGTTATTCCCGGTTACGTGCCTTTGGCAACCAAAATTGAGAATCAGCTTCAGTAATGAGACGGTGGCCCTCAGGTCCTGGTTTTAATTCTGGCCCCCCGAAGATGACCGGAAGATGGGATGCGAAAGCTATCCAGACCTAATTGTCTTTCTTGGATCTCTTGATGCCGGGTGATGTTGCTGGAGTACCTTAAGTGGCCGTCGTGGCCGGGGGTTCATGATGTTAAAAAACAGATGGTTGTTGTTGGGTTTGGTTGTAGTTGGCTTGATAGGGGTTACCCTGATTGTCGTTTCTTTGTTTAGAGAAGCCGGTGTTAAACGAAAACCAGACATCACGCAATTGACTTCGAGTCGATCCAAACCCCTCAGACCGCTTCCGAAATGGCCTGAGCGTAAAGAGATCGTTTTTGGCGCGTCCATATCCAAAACAGGAGAATACGCCACCGAAGGACAACGGGTAATAGAGGGTTATGAGCTCTGGAAGGACCACATCAATAGACGCGGGGGATTGCGGGTGGGGGATAGGTCTTATCCTGTACGGATGATCCTGTACGATGATGCGAGCAAAAAGGAAACGGTCAATGAAAACATCGTGCGGCTGATAGAAAAGGAACGGGTTGACTTTCTTTTAGGCCCCTATTCCAGTGGACTGACCCTGGCAGCCAGCGAAGTTGCGGAGACATATGGCGTGATTATGGTCGAAACATGTGGTGCATCGGAAGCGATATTTGCAGGACATCCACGCTGCACATTCGCTGCTCTTACCTCAGCCAGCTGGTTCCTGAAAGACTTTTTTGACATGGTGTCTCAGAAAAGCCCGAGGCCCAAGACATATGCTGTGCTTGCCATGAACAAGCTTTTTACAAAAAGCGTTGTCAAAGGCGCCCGGATCTGGGCTGGAAACCATGGACTGCGTGAGGTCTACTACGGCGTGGCGGAAGAAGGCACAGAAAACTTTATCACGTACTTGGAGGAAATGAGGGCACTGGCGCCTGATATCATTGTATTCGCAGGACATTACCGGAACTCATTGAATTTTACCTCCCAGCTTGTTTCAATGCATGAATTGTCTCCGCATGCAGTTGTTATGACCCTTGGGCCGACGCAAAGCGACTATGTGAAAAAACTTGGAAAAAAAGCAGAATACATGACCGGGATCAGCCAGTGGTCCAGCAAGTCCGGTTACACCGGTCCTGTATTCGGTAGCAGCGAGAAGTACAGAAAACTGTTTGAGTCTCGGTATGGACATGCTCCAACCTATCAGAACGCCCAGGCCTCTGCCGGGTGTGTGATCTATCAGCTTGCGATCGAGAAATGTCCGTCGCTTGACGCGGAACAGACACTTCAGGGAATACGCGATCTGGATACCGAAATCTTTTATGGAAAAATCAAATTTGATTCAAGGGGGTTAAATGTGGGTCACTTAATGGCTGTTATTCAGATCCAGAACGGACAACAGAGACTGGTATGGCCCTTGGAATCGGCAGAAAGCGGGTTTATTTATCCGATACCGCGGGGAGAACGGAAATGAAAGGCTCGCTTTTCAAGCGACTCATTGCCATTCACATATCCACGATAATCCTGTTTGCCGCATTGATCGGTGTGAGCTTGAGCATAAAGCAATACAGCAACAGCAAAGATGAAATGCTTCGAAATGGCGAGTTGGCCGCCAAATTCCTTCGGAATGTCGGCGTTGACCCTGTTGTAAAGGCACTGGCGTATGACAGACTCTCAAGGGTTGTTCAGGACCTTTACATGGCCAACCCTCATATCCTCTACATTGTTGTCTACGATGTGACCGGAGATATAGCGGCCTGTTGTGGAGAATTAAAGGATAGAGAACTCTCAAGTAAAGAAATCACAGCGCTTTATCAGCAGCCCAAAAACATATTTGACCGCCGTATT
>CAZACO010000374.1:0-4803 GCA_964483185.1 uncultured Desulfobacteraceae bacterium | reverse complement strand
AAACCAAAAAAAGCGAGGAACATGATGAAAGAGATCTCACGAAGAGAATTTATGGCTCATAGCGCCACGATAACGGGAGCGGTCGTAGGGGTCATGGCGCTGGGAGCCGGTATCCCGCTCGCTCGTTTGGGAGAAGCTGCGGAGATTCAATTCCCTCAGTCCAGCTGCGGGATCAATAAAACCAAAGGGCCTAAGTTCCTTGTGGCCTATGCCAGCCGGTGCGGATCCACGGGTGGCGTGGCAGAGGCCATCGGGCAATCCCTTTGCCATAACGGTGGCATCGTGGATATCCGCCTGACAAATGGCGTCACTGATCTGGCATCCTATGAAGCCGTGGTTGTGGGGAGTGCCATAAGGAGCGATCGATGGTTGCCTGAGGCTACAGCGTTTGTAGAAAGAAACCGTCAATTGTTGTCAGGAATTCCCGTGGCCTATTTCCTGACCTGTCTGACCATGAGCCGGCCCTCGAAAAAAAACCAGGGCAATGCGCGGTCATATCTGAACCCTGTAATCACGGCAGTTCCAGAAGTAAAGCCGGTGGATATTGGGCTCTTTGCAGGCGTACTCGACTACAGCAAGCTTCCTTTCCACATACGAATGGTGATGAAATTAAAAATGAGTTCAAAAGGGGTGTCCGAGGGTGACTATCGGGACTGGGAGGCCATCCGTCTCTGGTCAGAAGGCTTGGGTCCAGCCATTCAGAGATGGTACAATTAGGGGGTCCAATTCGGGTCGTAATATTCATTAACGGTATTGAGAAGATTCGGAATGCTGCCGAATCTTCTCATACACAGAATTTGACATTAACTGGACTAAAAAGAACAACGCCTAACGAAATTCTTTGAAAAAAGTTAACATAACACTACGTTTGTCAGCCGGGCGCAAGACACCGACATCTTGGAATAGTCCACAACTATAATTGCACTTCGAGAATTTACGCTTATTTGCTGTATCAACTTACCCAGGTTACAAACTCGTCCAGCTCCGCCCTTTTCCTTTCGAAATTGTTGACCGGTGACTCCCGGTCAGGATATCCGATAGCGGTGCCGATAACAACAACTCGATCCTCCGGAATCGGCAGCATTTCCCTCTCATGTCACAATTTTTCGTATAACGCCCGCTGCTCGGATGGCATCGCTTTAAGTCGACGCTTTGCTTCTTCAGGAGGAACCGCTTCAATCGATCCGTCAGGTTTTTGAACCACCACGCCGCTTTGGGTCAACATCTTGTAACGCTGTTTTCGGATTTCCTTGTCTGGATGACATACTAGCGAACAATTATTGCAGGTGAAGTTTATCCTGTTTCCCGGCATCAGAAAATGAAAAAAACCGCCCTTAGCCCTTGGCCTCTTTTTATAAGCCGCCACAGTTTCGATGATTGCAGGCAAAAAATCTTCGTCTTTATCCGGAATATTGAACCGGCCGGGCGCCCAGGTGGACCACTTGCCTGATTTATGAAGACCGGTAAACCCGCCGCAGACGTAATCACATCGATTGTGGTGACGGCGCCTGGAATAGCTGAATTCATACCCTCCCAGGCGGACCGTCGTGATGTCATCCGAAGACATGTATCCCGAGGCACATGATGCCATACACAGGCGGCATCCGTCACAATAATTCTCTTCCGTTGGCAAAGGATCTGTGGGAATCAAATCCGCAGTTGTCACCACCGATCCCAGAATCACTGCCGCGCCAAAATGTTTTGTGATGACGTTCCCCGACAGTCCGAAGTGACCGATGCCGGATCTCACTGCAAGATACCGATGCGATATGGGGGGTTTTTCATCATGTGGGCCATCGGGTGTATCTGTTCGGTAGACCAGATTGGCTGCCTGAGCCGCGGAGGGATACCCCTTTTGTTTGAGGTAACTTGCGATCTCAAGCGAAATTCCGCTCACCAGGGTATTGGTTCGCACATTGTCCAGTTCATATGAGCGTCGATCTTCCTTTCTCAGGTATGGTTCCACGTAACGTTGATCAAGCGGAACCAGAAAACTGACTGCTGATTTTGCCTCTGGAAGCACATATGTCAGCTCAACAGACGGCGGACCGCCAGCTAGGGTTTCTTTTGTAGCGATTCCCACAGCGGCTGCGCCCAGGCACTCCGCCAATTCCTTAACCCGGTTTGTTATTTTATGTGTCATCGACACCCCCTTCTCACCCTGACTACCCCATTTTGAATACTCACATTCTTGTGTCGAAATTCACCCTGGTTCCCCGTGTTCCCCTTTCAACTATGATTTTTCCGTCCAGATATGCTTAAGCTGCTTGTGCAAGATTCCTGACGTCTCGGGGGTTAAGTGGTTTAAGAATGCCTGGTTGGCTTCAACCATGATTGAATAGATTTCCCGGGAATACCGGAGGCCTTGTTCGGTCAGACAGACCAAGATGGCTCGGCGGTCGTCTGGATGAGAACGTCGCTGGATCAGATCCATCTTTTCCAAGCGATCCAGAATCCCGGTCATAGTAGCGCTGGTGATCAGCAGCTTCTGGCCTAATGTATGTGAAGGGATGCAGTCCTCTTCGCCCAGGAAATTCAAGACCATGGCTTGAGTAGCAGTAACCCCCAAGTGCTCGACCTTCCTCGCCCAAAACCTGCCCCCGACCTGGCTGGCCTTGGTCAGTTGGAAAAAAATGCAATCTCGTACTTTCATCATCCGTTCCTTATTCAAGCATGCAAATTTATAGCATGCTATTTAGTAGCACGCAAGCTTTTATGGATTTTTTTGAGACATAGCTCTCCTCAATTTCAGCAGGGTCTCTTCCGGGAACATAGGAACCCGTTCCCTGATGTTAAGGGTGAAATTCAAGTGGAGGGCCCTTGAGAATGAGAGTGCCGAAACGTACCTGAATTTAGAAAAACACCAACATGCTGACGGTTTTTCCGTTAAAAGATGGTAAAATACTTAGCAAAAAGTTTATGGAATTAAGCAAACTAAATAAAAAAAAATAAAAGCTTGACATATTGTTTTTATTGATGTAAAATACTCTAAAATATTTAAAATACAGGATTTAGAAGAAACTCTGGGAAGAGATAGACATAATTAATATAAAGTTTAAGTGCTGCCCAGCTTCAATACACACCCGTAGACCCCGCGATGGCGAACCGCCTCCGAAGGTTATTCTTTAAAAAGGGAGGGTGAGGCGGCATTTAAAAAGGCTCCTCGAATGTGCCTCCATCTTTTGAGCCAAGAAAGGACCTTCTCATGAAGAAACTGCTCAAAATGCTTTAACCATGCTCCCGGTGGAAGGAGGATGTCCTTTCGGGAGCTTGACATATCATAGCGAAAAAAGGTGTTTGTATCATAGCTTAAGGCTGCAAGAAGCGGTTTTCTCGTCTGATATTCCTTTACCTACCTTTAGACCGCTTATCCTTTCATTATGTTTTTATTTTTCAGCCGCATCTTACAATTCGGGTAAGATATATCTTGATCCAAATTGTGTGTCCCTTTGTTTCTTTCAGGTATCCAGCTTTTCGTATGGTAGTACGAATAAGTTGATGATGTAACCCAAAAAGGAGGTACCATGGACCAGCCGGCAGAATTTGAATTTAACGTTGATAAACAGTACGAAAATGAGAAAGGTGTCTTCAGTGTCATTTCCATCCATGGAGATGAGATGGTTATCCGCTGGGAAAACGGAGAAGAGATCCGCACGGAGATTGATCTGCAGCTTCGCATTGCGGAGCGGAGGCAGAAGGAAAAACAGGAACGGGAGACCGCCGCTAACCCTTCCCCTACGTCCGGATCGACCGGGGAAAAAACCGTGTTTTCCGGTTTTGCCCCGACGGACTTCAAAAAGAGTGCCTCTGGAACGACCTGGCGCTCACGCAGCCAGTTGGGTGCGTCGGTAGCTCAAAAAATCGACACCACCCGGTTTCAATTCAATTCCTGGGCATTCGGCAACAAACCTGAAATGCATGTGCAGGACATCAAACACCGCGGTCATTCAGCCACGGATTATCAGGCCAGATTTTTTGTCAGAGTTGACTATAAGGCCCTTCATTATGGATTCCAAGTGGTACGCCCCGATAACAAAGAGGGCGCGTCAACCGACTGGAACGCTTTTAGCGGATGGCTGACCCAGCAGGAAAACGGGCAGATGCTCCGCACAATAGCGGTCAAGGACAATTTGACCGTCTGCAACCTCACAAGGCCCTCGTCAGGCACCCTGCTGGCTTCCGATGACGGCTGGCGCACCGATGAGAGCGGGCGAAAACCGTCTGAAGAAGCGCTGACAGCGTATATCAATGACACGCCGGAAACAAGGCCCTTCGATTTACAACTTGCCGCCACCATCGATAAGAGCGACGCCGTGGCGCGGGGTCTGGATATCGTCGAGGATATCGCCCAACTGTTTACACGGCTATTGCCGCTGTACCAGGCGGCGGTGACTCATTGATCAGGTTATCAATAATAAACCATCATGAAAAGTGCCTACGGCCAGCCCTGTGCGCTTTTTCTGAATCCATTTGGAAAGGATAAGATGAGCAGAGCCCTTGAAACAGATAACATGGCCGTACTCTGTGATTTTGAAAACGTGGCGCCCGGTGTTCTGGATACGCGCTACGCACAGTTTGACATGAAAAAAAAGGTTCTGGAAGGGTTCCAGGCACCGAATCCATGCGATGGATAGAGAACCTGTACGCTTAACCGAATCAATTCGGGCTTTTTCCTTGACATTTAGATAGTTACAAGGTTATATATACAATATTTGCAGGATATTCGATCTCACCATCGGGCATTACATGCGGCATAAGATTTCAATCAGATGAACATAAGGAGAAGAGAATGAAAAAAGAAGA
>CAZACO010000373.1:0-4825 GCA_964483185.1 uncultured Desulfobacteraceae bacterium | reverse complement strand
AATATTCATCGGGAATAAATTTAAAATATTTAAAAACATGCCCTCTTTCACAGAAGTTGACTAAATTGTATCAGAAATATGGCGGAGTATTCATTTAAGAATTCCAACAAATGAGAATTAAGATCTTCAAAACAGTAGTTGTCCTGCTGGCATTGACACCATGCTGTGTCATTGGATTAGGACAGGATCCTCCTGCTAACGATGTTGTTGCAGGGATACCTGTAAATTATGATGAATCTAAAGTGGGAACATATACCTTACCTGATCCTCTTCTATTGCTAAATGGCAAGCAGGTGAAAAACTCAAAAACATGGTATAAGCGTCGTCGTCCGGAGATACTTGAGCTTGTTGAGGAGTATCAGTATGGAAAATGTCCTGTGCCTCCAGAGGATATGACATTCAATGTTTTCGATGAGGGCACTGCAGTATTTGATGACAAGGCGATCCGGAGGCAGGTTACAGTATATTTTACAAAGGATACTTCAGATTTTAAGATGGATCTGCTGATATACCTTCCTGTAAACAGCAATAAACCGGTGCCGCTTTTTCTTAATATAAGTTTTTCCGCCAATTCAAATATTACTGACGATCCGGGGATCAGGCAAGGAATGATATGGGGCAGGGATGGTAAGAAAGTTCCGGCACCCCAGGGGGGCCGTTTTGGCAGAATGGATATAGAACAATTCATTTCACAGGGAATCGGATTTGCAACTGTTTATTATGGAGATATTGAACCTGATTTTGCTGCGGGTATTAAATATGGCGGAATAAGGAGTCATTATCTGAAGCCAGGTGAGTCACACACGGCTCCTGATGAATGGGGGGCTATATCTGCATGGGCCTGGGGATTAAGCCGTGCAATGGATTATTTTGAAACTGATAAGAGTGTAGATGCCTCGAAGGTTGCTCTCTTTGGTATTTCCCGGCTTGGTAAAACAGTATTATGGGCCGGTGCGCGTGATGAACGATTCGGTATGGTCATCGCCAGCTGTTCAGGAGAGGGAGGAGCTGCTGTTGCCAGACGCAACTACGGTGAGACAATGAAACATATGTCTGATTCAACAAGGTATTTTTATCAGTTCAGCGGAAATTATTATAAATACAGGGAAGATCCTAATGATTTTCCAGTCGATGCAAATATGATAATTTCATTAATGGCACCGCGGCCACTCTTGTTACAGACCGGTAACACAGACTACTGGTCCGATCCCAAAGGAGAGTTTCTGGCAGCGGTGGCAGCAGAGCCTGTATACAATCTGTTAGGCAAACAGGGCTTAGGAATCACGGACTGGCCTGCTGCCGGACAACCTGTTTTACATGACCTGGGTTATTATATGCATGCCGGGGGGCACGGAGCTCTTCCTGCCGATTATGAGATCTTTATCAGGTTTATGAAAATGCACTTTTTCGGTAACTATCAATAAATGAGGGATAGTAAAAATTTACGGGAATTATCTTATTGTTAATTTGGATACACCATTACGCTGCAATTCTGAACACGGTTATCCATTCTTGATGAAATCGGATTAACTAGTCCTTAATGCATCGGACAGACAGCCCATATTCCTTATTGAAGGTAAATCTTGACAAATGATGTTCTCTTAACCACAGGCTGCGCATCCAGGCAACGGCATTATCGCTCTCTGTTGAACTCCACCAATAACCAACTTTTGTGAGGTTCTGGAAACTACCATCGTAGTCGCGGAAGCCACCTGGAAGGGCTGAAAATCCACTTTCGTTCGTTCCGTTGGCATTGTCACTCCAGCCTTCAGTGCTTTTTATTTTTATTCCTGCAACATTAAGACCTCCCAGGAAATCAGTTAACTGTGTAAGTTCAGTATCATTAGGCACATGCCAGCCTTCAGGCGCAAGGCCTCTGGCGTCATTCACAGCGTACCAGTTATATAACTTCCCGTACTTTTTTTCGTTTGTAGGATCGGAATCGTAATAACACCATGCAGGAAGTCCTTCACGGGAGGCTTTATCCCATTCTTCAACTGTTTTTGCATTGGTAATCGGGTCCCCGTTGCGAAAGGTGCTTACATTCAGATTTGTAGTCATCCATTCCTGATTGCCAATCTTTGTGGATTTGTAAGTGACTTTTTCCTGTTCACTGTTGCTAAAAGCAAAAAATAGAATTGCACCGGCAATAAAAAGGCTTATTGACATAAGTCTGCCTGTTGTTTTCATCTTATTAGATTTAGGTACTAAAGAAGGTATTGAAAAGAAATGTTTCATCCGCAACCAGTAATCCGGACATCCCTTTTACGATTTTGTTCTCAAGCATTACGCGGTCATCATTGGATATTTCACCCAACATAATCTGTGTTCTGAGAAATTTATAAATAGTTTTACTGTTTAATTCTGTATTACAAATTTTGTTCTGTAGCTGATATTTATTCCTGATAATGTAATCATGTATATCCCATTTGGCAAGTTAGTGGTAGGAATAGTATATTCATAGCTGGCATCAGGAACACTAAGCATTTCTTCTTTGATTATTTTCCCTGTAATTGAATAAATCTTCAGAATATAATCATCAGCAGGTTTAATGTTGTTTGTTTTCAGAGTGATATAGTCAGTTGAAGGATTAGGATATACCACTATTGTACCTTTTGTTTCAATAAATTCTGACATCCCGGTTGTGATAGATTTTGATGGGCCACCCGGTTCCTTGATTGAACCATTGGCCGTAATGTCTTCGTCACCACGAAGACCGTCAGTGAAATGTAAATCAATGACATTCCCGTTTATTTCTGCGCCGGTCTGACCATCATACATAAATTCATACCAGTGTGCAACCGGGTCATCAGCCGGTGTCTTACCATACTTATAATATTTATCAACAGGTACTCCATTATGCAAAATCAGTGTAACGGTAATTGCCTCACCAGGATCAAGACCATCAATTGAGAAATCAAAAAATCCATAATTGAATTCAGCATCCTCCGGAGCATCTGAAGGTGACGGATTATCAGTCACCAACAATTGTGACAGTTCTGTTCCTTCCGGAACCACCATTGTTACATAGTTAAGCCCATCGAAAGTATGGAAAGAAGAGACAGTAGCCTGTTCAAAGTCAGGTGTGCCGTCTGCATTCCCATCAAAGGTATCATCATTACCATACGGCCCTTTTTCCTGTACATCGCTAATCCCATCAATATCTCCGTCCAGGTTAGGACCATCGGGAGTAACAGGTTCGAGAACTGCACCATTTGTAAGAGATATTAAATCATAAGTAAGAGTATTCCCATGCTTTTTTATCAAACTTCTTACCGAATCGGATCTTGTATAAATCGGATTCGTAAACAAATTGTGGGGGCGTTCACCTATCCAGTCTTCTGCATCTAAATCGGTTGGAGTATCAAAGTTTAATCTATTACTAAACGCTACCTCCAAAACTATTGTATCCCCAATTGCCAAAGTTGCTGTAACGCTATCGACGTTATTCAAATTGATTCCGAAATAAATTTGGGAAAAAGATAAAATTCCATCAGAAATACCGTAATATGTTAAGTATTCATTCTCCTTTTCATATTGCATCCAATGACTATCTGATAATTTCTGGATAGAAAGCACCCCGTAATCTGATCTAATCCCGTCACCCTCAAAGATTCCTTCGGAAGTGAGATACGCCCTGATATCTACAGGGTCTCCTTCTTGAAGTGAACCTGTGGATTGTACCTCAAAGATTCTACGCAGGTATCCAAATGTAGCTACAAAGCCTAAGTTCATATTTTCATGATCAACCCCTCCCAGGGACCATATTTTCCGATTTTCGGGTTCAATAATTACACCTCCCCATGAGGTATAATGACCAACTGGAGCGTCTTGACATCCTATCATTGATTGGGACCATACTCCATGATTCCCAGGATAATTAAACTCAGGAGGTTTTGTGCAGATAAATAAAGGAAATGAAGGATACCCCCACCACCTGTAGCCATTGGCTAAAAAAACACCAGAAGGACTTTCATCTTTTCCTGTGTAATAGCCCTCTGGGTTGGAGTAGACAACTCCCTCAGGTGGTCTCAATTTATATTGTCCAAATACCTCCCCATAAGAGTAATCAGGAACTGTGAGCTCCGTTACTTCCTGGGCATGAAGTTTGTTTACACTCAATGCGATCCATAAAAAAATACAGATAAATATTAAAACATAAAGTAATCTTTTCATTTTCACCTCCTTTTTTCTATAATACAAACATTATTCTAAAAGGGATTATTAAAAATCTATGTCCAGACTAATTAATTTATTACAAAATCTTAAACCAAACGAGTTATATCCTTTAATCCAGTTTAATAAATTTTGATTTATAGACTAGGTTGTTCCTGTGAAGTGTAATCATATATATACCATTTGGAAAATCATTAATTGGGATGACAATCTCCTGATTCGCATCATGTATATCCAATAGTTTTTCCCGCATCATTTTCCCGTCAATTGAATTTATTCTGAGGATATAATCGTTAGCAGGCAAAATGTTATTTAATTGCATTGTGATATGTTCCCCTGCGGGACTTGGATAGATAATTATTTCACTTTTTTCAGCTATTGAAGGTGTCCCTGTAGTGATAGACTTTGAGGGTCCTCCCGGTTCCTTAATTGAACCATTAACTGTTATGTCTTCATCTCCCCGAAGGCCATCAACGAAATGTAAATCAATTACATTACCGTTTATTTCTGCGCCCGTCTGGCCATCGTACATAAATTCATACCAGTGTGGAGTCGGTTCATCAGCAGGTGTCAGGCCATATTTATAATAAGTATCAACAGTTTCTCCGGTATGCAATATTAGTGTGACTACAATTGATTCACCAGGTTC
>CAZACO010000372.1:0-4848 GCA_964483185.1 uncultured Desulfobacteraceae bacterium | reverse complement strand
GCTTGTCCTCCCTTTCAAGGGTATCTGTATACAGAAACGTCAGATCCTCCCAGAGCTTTTCATGGAGACGCAAATACCCTTTCTCGCTTACAACATCATTATACCAAGGATACCCCGCGAAGAGCTCATCTGCTGCCTGCCCTGTAAACATGACCCTGATATCATCTTCGGCCGCCAGCCGTGCCGCGAGATACATGGGAATCGCAACTTCCACTTGAAGAAGGCCGCTTTCTTCCACAGATCGAATAATCTCAGGGAGAATTTCTTCAACCATCTCCTCGTTTATGATGGTTGTCTTGAGCTCGAGCCCCAGATCTTCAGCGACCGAACGGGCGGCCACAATATCCCCTGAATCCGCAGTCCCGGTACAGTAACAGGTAATGTTTTTTCCTTCCCGCTGGAGGAGTTTCGAGATGAGCACCGAATCGATGCCGCCCGAAAATATGACGCCGATCCGTGACTCTCTAAGCCCTGTAAGCCTCTTTTTTACAGCTGTGATCAGCACCTCTTTGTAGGCCTCCACGGCCTCGCGGAAATCGACGATATCAATCTGGGGAAGCTGAAGCACAAACCCCTCATGCTCTGTCGCGCCGTCGCTGTCTATGTGGAGTATATCCCCAGGATTCAACCTCGCAGGCGTATCTTTCCCATTCCACAAGGCCTTTTTTTCCGAGGCAAAATAGATGACACCCTCATTTTCAATATAATAGAGTGGCTTTTTGCCAATGGGATCCCTGGCCACAACAACGGATTTACCGTCTGTGACGGCAATAGCGTACATCCCGTCCAGGAGGCCAACGATCTTTTTCATGGCATCCAGGAGATCGCCTTGATAGGTCTCTTCCAAGAGGTGAACAATGACCTCACTATCGCTGCTCGTCTTGAATGTATGTTCCCTGAACAGAAGGCTTTTCAGTTTTTGATAATTATAAATCTCGCCATTATGAATCAGTATCAGTTTACCATCGCAAGAAGTATAGGGTTGCGTCGCTTTCTCCTGTCCCACAATCCTCAACCTTGAATGCCCCAAAGCGATATGACTCTTCTGTAAGAGATCTTTCTTCAGTTCCTGGATTTTCTCGGCCCTGATTAAAGTTCCGTCCAGATAAGCGCCGTGGGAATCCGGTCCCCTGTGCTTCATCTTTATGAGCATGTCATAAATGTCCGTTGTTTTGATTTTGCCGTTTTTAACGAAGTGACCACATATGGTACACATAAAGAATGATCTCCTTTTTCATCGGTTATTTTGTTATTGGTGAACCTACAGCGTCTGAAAACAGCTCAAAGAACCTGCAGCGCTCCATGTCTTTCAACTTTGCCGACGGGCATAATTGAGGACGCCCCTGACGACCTTTTCGGCATCACGCTGTCGCAATTCCTCAAAACGGATGGCCCACGCGTGATCGGTATAGGCAAGATTGCGAAGCTCCAATATGACCTTGATTCGGGCCGGATTGTTTCGCAATACCCCAAGGTTCTGGCCCCGTGCATAGGCCCCGGCGCCCAAGAACGGAAGAAGTGATTGTGCGAATTTCTTGGAACGATTATCCTCATATCCGCCATTCCTGCTCTTGTAGTATAAGACCAGAGGGGCGTCAGGAGACCTGGGATCGATGTCTGCATGAAACGACAAAAACATACGCCGATTTTTCGGAACGCCTTTAAAATCCCTGGCCGCAATATTCGCGCGGCATGAAAGGTTTCCGTTGCGACCACCGTTCGGCCAATTTGCCGGGCAGTTACCCCTGTTGATGGAATCGCTGTTGTAGACCTCATTCTTCTCATTCACGAACGTCCGGGTCGGCGGATCTGAATGACGGATCAGATGATTGGGGCTCAGCAAGGTCATGGTGACCGCTGCGCCGTGAAGCCGCAGCAGTACATAGGTACGCAGGGCAATATCGTAGACATACTCGTCCTCCACTACATAAACCCTCTCCCCGTTCCCATCCAGGTTTTCCACCACAGCCCCCGGATCGAGACCGCCGTGACCCGGATCCAGCACAATGTGCCAGCCCTTCAGTCCATGACTCAGCCGCCCGAGGCGATCAATTTTACGATCAAAGGCACGCCAGAGACGTTGAGCCTGCCTGTAACTTCCTGTGAGGGAGAGATGCGGGGCCTCAAAATAGCCTGCATGCAACTGTCGATTCGTCTCCGGCCCCTGACCATAATATGGCCCGTTTCCCTCCGGTATTCTTCTCAGGTCACTGGAGATATCCACCAGATCATCCCAGTCGATGTCGCAGAGCTTGAGCCTTTCTCTTTCAGTGCGCAGGATAGGATTCACCTTCAGCTTTTCACCCGGATGAATCACAGAGGAGCGCATGTTGTTGAGCCGCTTCAATTCTGAAACGCTCATCTGGTGCAGACGGGCAATTCTGCCGAGATAATCCCCTGCCTTGACCGTGTAGGTATCCGGCAAGACTGGCCGTTTAACGCTCAACTGCAGCTCCTGGCCGGGATAGATTCGATCCGAAGAAAGCCCATTCAGTCTCTTGAGTTCCGCCACCGACATCCCATAGGCAGCCGCAATTTCCCATAAAGCATCACCCCGCTCCACAATATGACTGTGGATCGGGGTCGCCTTAAGCCGCAATTCCTGACCGATATAAATCGTGCTCCCTTCGATATCATTGAGCGCCGCTAATTCAGACACCGTCATACGGTACTTGAGCGCAATAGACGACAATGTCTCCCCCGGACGAACCATGTGAACGGCTTCGTCCAGCGAAGAGGGGCGGAGCTGCAAACGCTGCCCTGGATAAATGCGGTCGCCCTCCATGCGATTGAGCTGGTGCAGGAGTACGAGTCCTACATCGAAACGCTGGGCGATCATAGACAAATTGTCTCCTTTTTTGACCACGTACTCGAACTCTTGATCCACAGGTTTTGATTCTCCCACGGGCATGGCAAGTTTTAGTTTTTGTCCGGGATAAATTCGATCCTTGTAAATATGATTGGAACGGCGCAGTATGGATATAGGAATCCCGCATCGGGCGGCAATTTCAGAGAGAGTATCACCACTCTCCACCACATAGCATCCAGACGAACCATGGGACCACAGCTCAAGGCGCTGCCCCACCAAAATCTTGTCCCCGTGGAGACTGTTCCACCTCCGCAATTGCCCAACCGACACCTTATAGGTCAAGGCGATCTCGCTGAGGCTGTCTCCGTGCTTTACCACATGAACATGAGGTGTCACACCATTTTCGGCGAGACTGTTCATAGGATTGCCCCACAACATGAGCAGCGCCAGCGCAGTGTTAACGCAGACAAAACAGCGAAAGTATTTCAAGACCGGACGGCTGTCTTTGTGATGAACCATACTACCTGAGGGCATAGATCTAACCAGTGCATTGATGCATTATCTTATTGAGTTTCGTGATGTTTTTAGCCTCAGGGCCGCCAGGCGTCTCCTCAACCTCAAAGCTGACACGATCCCCTCCATTGAGACTCTTGTATCCTTCCATCATAATGGCGGATCGGTAAAAGGATACCTCTTCACCATCGTCCCGAGTAATAAAGCCAAACCCTTTCTGTTCGCTGTAGCTGTTTACAATTCCTTCCATCTATGGCTAAACCTCCTGTCAATTAGAATAAAGAATCCAGGATGGTGCTCCGGCTTACAGAGCGTCCCTTTGCTGAACACAACTCATCGGTTCAATTTACGGACTTCCTTCATATATTTCCGGGCTTTCGCTCGTATGTATTTTTTCATGGCTTCTTTGTCTTCCTTTAATCTTGCGATGGTTTCCGCATCAAGATGAAGCGCGCGAAAATATCCGGTCATAAACGCAATCTTCATGTTCTGAAGCTCACGCTCCCACAACTCTGCCTCAGCCGTCGATGGGAGCAGCAATAGAAAACACCAGACGGCTACGAATTTTAGCAGGCCTTCTCTTAAACCACCATCCATAGATCTCCCTTTCTCCCGCCTACCTTCTTCGGATCCCACGGTTCAATTTTCTCGCCCGGCGTATCCTTTGAGGCACACTCCTTCTATTCTTCTTGTTTACAATAATCACGCCCAAGAGATCCCCTTCTTGATCAATGAAGTAACAACAATTAAAGGAGTACAGCATCCTTTTCAATGCTTCTCGGATACTCACGTCCTCAAATTCCACAGAGTATAGTTCTTCTGACAGGTTTCCAGCCCCCTTGATCCATATGTCATTTTTCTCTGCAATTTTTTCAACGACCATTTTAAGCGGAGCGTCTTCAATGCTGGCGGAGAGACCATCCTTTCCAAAATCCAACTCCATTGTCCCGGCCTCTGCAACAGTCACAGGGAGTAAAATGAACAGGGCGATGATGGAAGCTCTGAGAAAAAACACGAATACCGCTGGAACGGTTTTCAGACGGGCGCAGGTGCAAACTCGAAAGATGACAAACGCTTTTAAAATCAAATTCTCCTCAACGCATTCAGTATGAGAGGGCATCTCTCACAGTGAAAAATTTATTGATAATTGAAGAACCCCGCAGCAATCTCCGGGACATCTCGCAAATTCCTATTTTAGACTTCCTTTGTTAGAATGAGGTTAAGAATCATTTAAAAAACAGGGGCTTTATTGCCTCTACCGTACAAGATACGTTGGAGTTCCCGATGGGTGAAGTAGGGGTCATCCCCCCTCAAGTAAGGGAGTAAAATCCGTTTCTGTCGCAAGAGGTCTCTCGAAATCTCTCCGGAAATCTCATCTTGCTCGTGCAGGGTTGCTTTGGCGATCGGTTGACCAAAGGGGTTGATGATCTCACTCCCCCCCCAGAATCTAAAGGCCTCTTTCTGAGGGATCTTTGCTTTTGATTTATCGGTGCATATCTGGGCCGTCTCCACCGCTAACATGGAGA
>CAZACO010000371.1:0-4857 GCA_964483185.1 uncultured Desulfobacteraceae bacterium | reverse complement strand
TACAAAAGGCCAAAGAATATATTGTTGCCGGGGATGTGATTCAGGTGGTCCTCTCTCAGAGGCTGTCGGGCGAGGTATCCGGGGATGATTTTGCCCTCTATAGAAACCTGAGAAGCATCAATCCCTCCCCGTACATGTTCTATCTCAATTTCGGTGAGATCCGATTGATCGGCGCCTCCCCTGAAATCCTTGTCCGACTGACAGACAACAGGATCCAACTCCGTCCCATTGCAGGCACCCGACCCAGGGGCGACACCCTTAAGAAAGATCAGGAGCTTGAAAAGGAGCTTATCTCCGATCCTAAGGAACAGGCAGAACATATCATGTTAGTGGATCTCGGGAGAAATGACGTGGGCCGGGTGGCGGTCCCGGGCTCTGTCATTGTGCCCCGGCTGACGGACGTGGAACGGTACTCCCATGTGATGCACATGGTCTCCCATGTGGAGGGGCGCTTGAGACCTGACCTGGACGCTTTTGATCTCTTTATGTCGGCCTTTCCCGCCGGCACGGTCTCAGGCGCCCCCAAGATCAGGGCCATGGAGATCATCAGCGAATTGGAACCGACGACGAGAGGGCCCTATGCCGGGGCGGTGGGGTATTTCGGGTTTAACGGAAACATGGATTTCTGCATAACGATTCGCACCATTACGATCGCGAAAAAGAGGCTCTCTGTTCAAGTGGGGGCCGGCATCGTGGCCGACTCCTCTCCTGAAGGAGAATTCGATGAGACCATGAGAAAGGCCGCTGCCATGCTAAAGAGCATAGAGGAGGTGAAAAGGAATGATACTCCTTATCGATAACTATGACTCCTTTACCTATAACCTCGTTCAGATCCTGCAGATGATGGATCAGGAGGTAAAGGTCTTCAGAAATGATGAGATAACCCTTGATCGTATGAAGAGCGAGACACCCTCCGGATTGGTCATATCGCCGGGCCCGTGCACCCCGGATCAGGCCGGTATATCGGTGGAAGCGATCCGCTGTTTTGGCCCGGAGATCCCCGTCATGGGTGTATGCCTCGGGCATCAGGCAATCGCGGCGGCCTATGGCGGAAACGTTGTCAGGGCTGATCGAATCATGCATGGCAAGACCTCTCTCATCTTTCACGACGGCCGGACCATATATCAAGGCCTGCCCAATCCATTTGAGGCGATTCGCTACCACTCGCTTATTGTTGAGAGGGATTCAATTCCCGATTGTCTCGATGTGAGTTCGTGGACAGGAGAGGGGGAAGTTATGGGTCTGAGACATCACGAATATAAAATGGAGGGTGTCCAGTTTCACCCGGAATCGATTTTAACCAGGCAAGGGCCTGAAATGGTACGAACCTTATTTAGTTTCCATTCATAAATGGCCCTTTTCCGCAATCTCGGCGTCAAACTGCGGGGTTCCTTGTGCGACGTACTAAAGTACGCCTCCGCGCAACCTCTTATTCTCCTTGATCTTGCGAAAAATTGCTGATTTATGAATTGGAAACCCGCAGTGCCCACGATGGAATTAATGGATGCGTAATATTTAAGACATCAAAACAAGGAGGAAGAGATCATGATCAAAGAGGCAATCGGAAAGGTGGTTACCGGAGACAATCTGACGGAGGTTGAGATGCAAGCGGCCATGGATGATATCATGTCCGGGACGGCTACATCTGCACAGATTGCGGCGTTTGTCACTGCCCTGCGGCTAAAAGGGGAGACAGTGGACGAGATCACAGGGGCCGCAAGGGCCATGAGGGCGCGGGCAACGAAGATGAACCTTAACAATCATCTGGTTAACATTGACCGCGATGAGATCAATGTTGAAGATGAGACGATTTTGGATACGTGCGGAACCGGAGGGGACGGCACCAACACATTTAATGTCTCTACTGCAACCGCACTTGTAGCGGCAGGGGGAGGCGTAAAGGTTGCAAAACATGGTAATCGAGCCGTCTCCAGCCTGTGCGGAAGTTCTGATGTCCTGGAAAGTCTGGGCGTCAATCTGGACATCACCGCCACCGATGTGGAGCGATGCATCCGGGAGGTGGGGATAGGATTCCTCTATGCACCGCTGTTTCATAGTGCCATGAAACACGCCGTGGGACCGAGGCAGGAGATCGGGATCAGAACCATCTTTAACCTCCTGGGTCCTCTTACAAACCCTGCAGGGGCATCTGCCCAGGTTTTGGGAGTCTATGAGCCACAACTCACGGAAAAGATGGCCCTGGTGCTTGATAGGCTCGGGACCCGGGAGGCCTTTGTGGTTTGCGGTGAGGGGACATTTGATGAGATAAGCATCTGCGGCCCGACAAAGGTCTCCCATATTAAGGACGGCGATGTGCGAACCTTTGAAATGACACCGGAGGAATTTGGCTTCAAGAGGGCCGCCCGCGAGGCCATAAGGGGAGGGAACGTAAGAGAGAACGCTCAAATTATTCGCGATGTTGTAGATGGGGAGAAAGGGCCCAAGAGAGACATGGTGATCCTCAACAGTGCGGCCGCATTCGTGGCAGCCGGGCTTGCCAACGACTTCAGCGAAGGGTCTGAACGGGCCACGGATTCAATCGATTCAGGCCGGGCCCGGGAAAAACTTGACCGCCTGGTCGGTTTTACGCAGCAATGCGGACCGTTTATCCGAGATGAGTTTTAGGAGGGTTTTCGTGCATCATCGATTAAAGGAGATCCTGGCAGACAAACAAAGAGAGATCATCAGGCTCAAAAAGGAGGGTATGTCCGTCGACAGGGACCATGCGCCATGGCTGAGGCGTGATTTCAAAGGAGCCGTTTCCGTGCCTGGCAGGATCGGCCTGATCGCTGAAATCAAATTTGCTTCTCCCTCTGCCGGCATGATCCGTAAGGATGTGAGCCCTGTGTCGATCGGACAGATCTATGAAGAGAGCGGGGCAGTTGCCATATCTTACGTTACCGACAAGCGGTTTTTTGGAGGAGACATCCGTCACCTCCCGCATCTGAAAGCGGCGCTGTCTGTACCCCTGTTACGAAAAGATTTTCTGATTGATCCGATCCAGGTCAGAGAATCGTTTCTGAACGGCGCAGACGCCGTCCTCCTGATCGCCCGGCTCCTGTCACGTCCGCAACTCAGGGATTTACTGGCCGCCTGTAAGGCGTTCGGGCTTGCTCCTCTGACCGAGATCCACGACAGGGAAGACCTCGAAAAGGCCCTTGCGTGCGGGGCCCAAATCATAGGGATCAACAACCGTGATCTGGACACCTTCGAGGTCGATATCAAGACCACTTTTGAGCTGGTCCCCCTGGTCCCGAGAACGTGCGTCATGATCAGTGAAAGCGGTATCGGGTCCCAGCAGGATATCCGGTGTCTGAAAAAATGGTCCCTTAACGCAGCGCTGGTCGGGACGTCACTTATGAAGAGTCATGACATAGGGGCCAAGACCCGGGAACTGGTTGATGCGGGGGGAGAATGGTAAGGGTTAAGGTCTGCGGCATTACGCGCTATCAAGATGCGGCAATGGCCGTTCAACTGGGAGTGGACGCCCTCGGTTTTATCTTTGCCCCCAGCCCGAGACGGATCAGGCCCGAAAAGGCGCGGGAGATCATAGGTGTCATCCCCCCCTTTGTAAAGACGGTCGGGGTCTTTGTCGACGAAAGGCCGGATGTCGTAAGACAGATTATACGGATTTGTGGTCTTGATCTGGTCCAATTTCATGGAGATGAATCCCCGGATGTGTGTGGGAATTTTATGCCCCGCGCCATAAAGACCTTCCGGGTCAGGGACAGATCGGTGCTTCAATCGATCAGGCCTTATCAGGGGAAAATCAGGGCCATCCTCTTTGATACCTATCTGGAAGAGAGGCAAGGCGGTACGGGAAAGACATTTGACTGGGATATCGCCGTGACGGGTAGGACCCTTGGAATCCCCGTCATATTGTCAGGGGGGCTCACCCCCTCCAATATCGGGAGCGCCATCTCACTGGTAAAGCCCTTTGCGGTTGACGTAAACAGCGGCATAGAGGAGCGGCCGGGGAAAAAGGACGCCCTCCTTATGAAGGCGTTAATGGAAAAGATCAGACATGCCGACAACAAGAAGGAATTTGAATGAATACCCGCGGATACCATGGAGCGTTTGGGGGGGCGTTCATCCCCGAGATACTCACATCCACATTTGACGAGTTGGCGGAAGCGTTTGAAAGGGCCAGGACCGATCCCGGTTTCTGGCAGGAATACCGGGATGTCATGTCCACCTATTCGTGCCGGCCCACGCCCCTTACCTTTGCCGGGAACCTTACAAGACATTTCCGGGGTGCGCGCATCTATATCAAGAGGGAAGACCTGAACCACACGGGCGCGCACAAGGTAAACAATGTCATGGGCCAGGGGCTCCTGGTCAGGCGTATGGGAAAAAATCGTGTTATTGCGGAGACCGGCGCAGGACAACACGGTGTGGCCACGGCCACCATGGCCGCCCGATTCGGCTTCAGGTGCACCATCTATATGGGAGCTGTGGACGTGGAAAGACAACGGCCCAATGTCTTCTGGATGGAGCGACTGGGGGCAGAGGTCGTCCCGGTAGAAGACGGCACTCGAATACTCAAAGACGCCATAAACGAGGCCTTCAGGGATTGGGTGACCCATATGGACGATACCCATTATGTACTGGGCACCGCATGCGGCCCGCATCCGTTCCCGGAAATGGTTGCCTGTTTTCAGTCCATCATCGGCAAGGAGGCTCGCAAGCAGATCTTAAAGCGCGAGGGCAGACTGCCAGGCCGCGTGTATGCCTGCGTGGGGGGAGGCTCCAACGCCTTAGGGATCTTCAGCGGCTTCCTGGATGATCCGGTTGAACTGGTGGGGGTTGAGGCCGGGGGAGAGGGGTTGGAGACAGGAAGACATGCGTCCAGACTCG
>CAZACO010000370.1:0-4869 GCA_964483185.1 uncultured Desulfobacteraceae bacterium | reverse complement strand
GACCATTGAGGGGGTCATTTAAAGAGAAATCGCGCGAACAGGTCTTTGAAGAAGAAAGGGATGTGAGAGGTCGATTTTTCTGCTTGACAGTCTATTGATTATTGTCGACAATCAGATTGTACATAATAAGCAACCCGGTTAAAAGAGGAACTGATGGAGATTCTGGGGGTTACGAAAAGCGCGGTAGAATACCTGAGAGAAAAGATTATTACCGGGGAATTGAGGCCCGGGCAGAAACTCAACGAAGCAGAGTTGTCCTCAACCCTCGGGATAAGCAGGCCCCCTCTGCGCGAAGCGTTTCGAACGCTCGATGAGTTACAGCTGGTAGTCAGCATACCCAGGAAAGGCTGCGTGGTTGCGGAAATCTCCGTTGAGGCCTTTACGGACCTCTACCAGGCAAGAGAGATGATAGAGTGCTATGCCATTGACTTGCTCAAAGAGAAAGGCGTGACGGAACTTCCCCGGGCAGAGGCGGCACTGAAAGCAACCCACCATCTCTCCCTGCCGCCTGCCGAAGATCAACGGAAGAAATTGGACTACCTCAATGCATTTGCGGAGTTTCATTACAGGCTCGTGGAATCTGCCGGAAATAGACAATTGGCCTACTTCTATAAAACTATCGGTTTTAGTCTCGCCAGATATCAGTTCATGTACGTATACATTCCCGGTTTGACGCGCGATTCCAGGGCAGACCACACAAAACTCCTTGATCTCATTCGTAAAAGCCGATATCCAGAGGCTAAAGAATTCCTGAGAAACCATATCCATTCCTTTGTTGGTCTTGTGAAATCCAAGATGAAGGCAGACAAGGACAGCTTACGAGCTGCCTCAGCCTTGTAAGATAGAAGAAGCGGTCCATAGGTGACAGGCGGGAGCGACCGCAGGGTGAACCTGTCTCGGATGTGGCCTGTCCGGGACTTTTTGCCGGACCATCGTTCATGAGAAAGGGAGACACCAGAATGGTGGATGTCAACATCCCGATTATGGAGACTTCGGACGGTCACTACCTATGAAAGAAATTCGTTTTCACGGCAGGGGGGGGCAGGGGGCTGTGATCGCCTCCTGGATACTCTCGTACGGTTTCTTCTCTGAGGGTAAGCATGCCCAGGCTTTTCCCACTTTCGGTGCGGAGAGAAGGGGCGCCCCGGTTGAGGCATTCGTAAGAGTGGATGAGTCCTTTCTCAATCTCCGATGCAGGGTGGTCAACCCTCACTACGTCATTGTGATGGGTGAGAAGCTGGTTCATTCCATTGATGTATCCGCTGGAATCATGGGAGGTGGTCTCATGTTGATTAACAGCGGCAAGGACCCTCGGGCCTTCGATCTTCCGGATCGGGATTTTGAAATCAAGACCATGGACGTAAACACGGTTGCTGTGAGAAACGGACTGGGGACCAGGACCAGTCCTTTTGTGAATACGCCGATGCTGGGGGCATTTGTGGGATTTTCAGGGATAGTGAGGCCGGAAAGCGTCATCCAGGGGATACGGAAATTTATCCTGACGAACACTGAAAAAAATATTGATGGTTTCAAAGAGGCTTATGCAATGGCCAAAGGCAACCCATGTTGAGAAAAAGTGGAAGTTGGCCGCTGCCTATGATGAGGTGATCTTTTGGAGGTCTTAAAATGCACATACAGTGAGGAGAGGAAGGGTCCGCTCCACCCTATCGGAGATTTTCCCATTTCCAGAAGAGATACCTCCGGAAACCGCACCGGGACCTGGAGGTCCCTTCAGCCGCACTTTGAAGAGGCGATTGCCCCATGCGCTCAGGCATGCCCCGCCCATACCGATATCCCCCGATATACGGCCCTCTTCAGGGGGGGTAAACAGATGGAGGCCTTAGAATCCATTCGCAGGACAAACCCCCTGCCCGCCGTGTGTGGCCGGGTGTGCCCCCATCCCTGCGAGGCAAATTGCAACCGGGCTGAATTTGATCAGGGGATCAATATTCGAATTATAGAGCGTCTCTTGGGCGATTACGGCCTGGAGATTCCGCCCTCCAGAGAAGGTAGGCGCGGGGAAGATAAGAGGGTAGCGGTTGTAGGAGGAGGGCCTGCAGGGTTGTCAGCGGCCTATTTCTTAGCGAAACACGGGGTCGCGGTGGACCTCTATGAACGAGAGCGCAAGGCCGGAGGGCTTCTGAGATACGGTATCCCTGAGTACAGGCTGCCCAGAAAGATCCTGGATCGCGAAATTGAAAACATATTCCATCTTGGCGTTAGTTTTTTGGGGGAGCGGGAGATACGGCCAGAGGATTTACTCGAACTCATCAAGGCCTATGATTACACCTTTTTTTCTCCGGGTCTCTGGGGAAGTCGTCTCCCTGATTGGGGGTACAGCGGTAGGGGCCTGCATGAAGGTCTTAGCGTGCTAAGGGCGTATCATGCCGGGGAAATGCCTGACTTGGGCCGCAGGGTTGCGGTGGTAGGCGGAGGCAATACGGCCCTAGACGTGACCCGACTATTGATGCGGCTCGGCAAAGAGGTGATCATGATTTACCGCCGGACCCTGCAGGAGGCGCCTGCCTTTGAGGATGAAATAAGGGAGGCCTTGGAAGAGGAGATCCAGGTCGTGGAGAAACGGCTTGTTACCCATATTGAGGCAAGGGGGGAAGGGGGCTTGAGCTTAGAGATTCGAGGGGTCTCTAGGAAAAATGGGGGCATTGTGGCGAGCGGCGAAAAGGATCACATGATTGTCGATAGCGTGGTCGCTGCCGTCGGACAGACGGCGGAAATGGAGGTAGAGAAAGAGGGAAATATCCTTTTCGGGGGGGATTTTGACACGGGTGCAGGGACCGTGGCTCATGCCATCGGGTCGGGGAGACGGGGAGCCCTGGCCATTCTTAAACGTCTGGAGGTGTGCGATCTCGATGAAAGAAAGGGGCGCTTCATAGAGGGCGGCGAGACGAGTGGTCAGCGGGTCGTGAATTATCATGAGGTGAATCCGGCTTTTTTCAGAAGGGGTCAACGGTTCGAATCCAGGCGGAGGGACCCCGGTTTGAGAACCACCGATTTTGATGAGGTCGTCCATGGGGCCACTATGGAAGAAGCCCTCAGCGAGAGCAATCGTTGTTTTGCCTGCGGTACCTGTACCCTCTGCAATACCTGCTGGTACTTCTGCCCGGATGCATGTGTCATCCTGGGTAAAGAGGGCGGTCAGAAGGTGGTTTTTGATCTTGATTTCTGCAAAGGGTGCGCCATCTGCTCGGTTTCGTGTCCTCGAGGGTGTATCCTCATGGTGGAAGAGCAATGAGCAAGGATATGATGACGGGAAGCGATGCCGTTGCGTTGGGTGTTCGGTTGTCTAAACCTGATGTGATCTTTGCTTATCCGATTACGCCCCAGACCCATATTGTTGAGACCCTGTCCGAGATAGCCCCCTCATGGGGATGTCGATTTATCAATGTGGAGTCGGAGTTCTCGGCCCTTGCTTCCTGTTTAGGGGCGGTTTCTGCGGGGAGCCGGTCTTTTACGGCCACTTCTTCCCATGGTCTATTGTTGATGCATGAGGTCCTGCACTGGTTTGCGGGGGCGCGAATGCCATTGGTGATGGTAAACGCGAACCGGGCTGTCGGGTCTCCATGGAACATCTGGGCGGATCAGTCGGACAGCCTCTCCCAGCGGGATACCGGCTGGTTGCAGATCTATTGTGAAACCTGCCAGGAGGCCCTGGATACGGTTATTCAAGGCTACTACATCTCAGAAAAACTCCTCCTCCCGGTCATGGTCATGATCGACGGCTTTATTCTTTCGCACACCATGGAAGGGGTGGAGGTCCATGAGCCGCACAAGGCAGATCTGTTTTTGCCGTCGTATGAGGCCCCATTCAGACTGGATGTGGATGATCCGCGCACCTTTGGCAATGCCGCCCTCCCGGATGATTATTACAGGCTAAGAAAGGCGATTCAGGGCGGGTTTACCAGCAGCTTTGAGGTGTTGAGAGATTGCCACAATCTCTTTGAAGATATTTTCGGCACACGGTACGATCTGATAGAGGCGTATCAGTGCGACGACGCAGAGACAATATTTGTGGTAAGCGGTGCGCTGGTCGGAACCACGCGGGTGGCTGTTGATGTGATGCGAAAAAAAGGGATGAAGGTCGGGCTCATCAAGCTGCGGGTTTTTCGACCCTTTCCCAAAAAGGCCCTTCAGGAGGCGATACGAGGGGACCAGACGGTTATTGTGTTGAACCGGGCCGTTTCTTACGGGGCACAGGGGACCCTGACGCAGGAACTTCGCTCTGCGTTTTACAATGTTGGGGACGGACCCGATATCTACGACGTCATTATAAGCCTGGGAGGGAAGGAGGTCTTTCCCGAAACCCTCATGGAGGTCTGTGAGGGCATAAATGCCGACCCTGCTTTGAAGGATGAAATGATATGGCTCTGACCGGGGAATGCGGTGGGATCTTAGAAATTCCCAGAGATGAATATGTCAGCGGTGGGAATGTGGGCTGCCCGGGGTGCGGGGCAGTGCTCGGGATGAGGCACGCGCTCAAGATCATGGGTAAGCGGACGATTGTTGTCATGCCGGCCTCCTGCTGGGGTATCATCGCGGGCCCGTTCCCTTCCACTGCGCTGAAGGTGCCCCTTTTGCATACGCCATTCGAGGCTGGGGCGGCATGTGCCGCCGGGGTCCGGCAGGCCCTGAACCGCCAGGGGAAGGAGGATATTACGGTCATGGTATGGGCCGGTGACGGCGGGACATTTGATATCGGTCTGCAGGCCCTGTCATGCGCCGCTGAAAGAGATGAAGATATTATTTTCGTCTGCTATGACAACGAGGCCTATATGAACACCGGTATCCAGCGCAGCTCGGCAACACCCGAGGCTGCCTGGACAACAACGACTCCGGAAGGGGAGGGCCGTT
>CAZACO010000369.1:0-4882 GCA_964483185.1 uncultured Desulfobacteraceae bacterium | reverse complement strand
TCCGCGCGTAAACCTATCCCCTGGTCAGGTACGTTGGGGTTTATTTCATTCCGTTTTTTGAGAGTATGATCCTTGCGTCTGCAACAGCGCAGCCCTGACCTTCAGGATAAACGAGTAATGGATTGATATCCAGTTCAATGATCTGTGGGTTATCCGAAAGCATTTCGGAAAGCCGCAGAAGGCATTCCTTTATTGCACCCATATCCGAAGGAGGATTCCCTCTTATGCCTTTCAGAATATTGTATCCCCTGATAGATTGAATCATTCGTTCCGCACTGATCTCCCACATGGGCGCAAGCCTGAAGGCCACGTCTTTCATGGCTTCGACAAATATTCCGCCCAGACCGAACATGCATATATGCCCGAAGATCCTGTCTTTGGTTGCCCCGATAATTACTTCCTGGCCCGGTTTTGCCATTTGCTCAACCAACACACCGTTGATGATCGCATCCTGTCTGTATTTTTTCGCATTGGCCACTATTTCCGTGTATGCTCTATGTGCTTCTTCAATCGTCCCGACATTAATCCTGACCCCACCGGCATCGGATTTGTGGAGAATCTCTCTGGAATCGACCTTCATTGCAACCGGCAGGCCGATTTCTTCAACAATGGATTCAATCTGAGAGATATCCGAGGCCAGCCCGCTTTTAAGGAGCGGGAAGCCATAGCAGCTCAGAATCTCGCTCGCCTCGTTTTCAGTCATTGAATATTTGTCGTTTTCACGAAGTTTTTCAAAAATGATGTCTTTGGCTTTTTCAGAGTCGGCCGGGAATCTCCTGATGTCTCTTTGTTTCCTGCGTATTTCACTTGGCCGAAGGCTGCTCTGGAATCTCACCATTCCGGCAAGCGCCCTGGCTGCGGATTCTGCAAAAGGGTAATTGGGTATTCCCTGTTTTTCGAGATAGCGAACGCCTTGTGCAACATCTACATAACCCATGAATGACGCCAGCACAGGCTTGTCGAATTCCTTTGCAACCCTGGCGATGACTTCCGCAGTCTCGACGATGGGGGTGAGGGCACCGGGGCTCACAATGATGATCGCGCTGTCCACGTTTTCATCCAACAGGCTGTAACGGATGGCGTTTTCATAACGATCGATGTTTGCATCGCCGATAATGTCAACCGGATTTTTTACGCTTGCCGTGCCGGGAAGGCATTCCATGAGTTTCTGCTTTGTTATATCGGACAGTTCGGCGAGCTTCAGCCCATACCTGATGGCTGAATCTGTGGCCATGATGCCTGGACCGCCTGAATTCGTAATGATGGCTAACCTGTCACCTTTGGGAAGCGGCTGCTCTGAGAAGGCCACTGCAAAGTTGAAGAGCTCGTCGAGACCTGGAACCCTGAGAACCCCGCTTTGCAGAAAAATGGCGTCATAGCTGGAATCCGAACCGGCCAGGGAGCCTGTGTGGGATGCGGCCGCTCTGGCGCCTTCGGCCGATCGACCCGCCTTTACAACGATAACGGGCTTTCCGGCCCCCCATGTAACCTCCCTGGCGGTTTCCATAAATGCTCTTCCGTCTTTTATGTCTTCCAGGTACATCAGGATTACCCGGGTTTCAGGGTCGTTCTTGAGGTACCGTAAAAAGTCCACCTCGTTGTAGTCGCTTTTATTGCCGATGCTGATAAATTTGGAAAAGCCGATATTTCTTCCTGCCGCAAAATCAAGGACCGATGCGCAGAGTCCGCCGGACTGTGCCACAAAAGCAATGTTGCCCTGGGGGGGAATTTCTCTGCCGAAACTGGCATTCATGCTTACGTCCTTTTTTGTATTGATAATCCCGAGGCAGTTGGGACCGACCACCCGGAGCCCGGTTCTTTTAATGACTTCCTGCAATTTCTGATCGAGCTTCAGTCCCTCACCGGCGATTTCCTTGAATCCCGCAGTAATGATGATGCAACCCTTGACGCCTTTCAGTGCGGCCTGTTCCATGGTATCGGGAACCATCGGTGCAGGTATGATTAGAACCGCCATGTCTATTTCATCGGGAATATCCGTAAGACTCGGATAAGACTTAACTCCCATAATTGATAAGGATTTCGGGTTTACGGGATAAAGGATCCCCTGGTAATCTCCCTGAAGGAGATTTTTGAAAATGGCCCTGCCCAGGCTTCCCGGACGGCTGCTGGCGCCTACGACCGCAATTGACTTTGGGTTTATTATTGAATCAAGCGCATCCATATAAAAGGTTTCCTCCATCCTTCCACCAAAAGATATCGTTGCGTGCTTCTTTCTTTATAGATTTAAAGCAAGAATGGTGCCGACAAAAACTTTGTTGCCTTTTTAAGGGTAACAATCTGAAAATCCTGTAATACAGAAAGAAAGAGGTTCGGGTCGGATGTTGGTCAGGACAGGGCCTTGTCAACATTTTTTGCAAAATGTAAACTAAATCCTATTGTTTGGACCTGCCATGTTTTGTTCAAGGATAGCTTGATGACCTCGTAGATCAGGAATCCCCGCGTGACCCGTTGTGAATGATTCGCGCCGACAAAAGAAGGTAAAGCGCTGTGATCGGGAACCAGGGCTCTGCGAAGCCCGGAGCGGAATGCCACGTGACAATTGCAGAGATGCTTGCCTCTGCCGGTAAAAAGAGTTACTTATGGCTAAACGTATTGTCTGTTTTAAGGCGAAATTTCCCCAATTCAGCCAAAACCAGGACATTTTTGGTTCTTCAGGGTAAAGATGACGGAGGGGCTGGTTAGGCCGATCTCTATATAGGTTGAACAGGGATTGCGTTTGTGGCAGGTTACGAGATAAACAGAAAGGGGGAACGCCATGGCTGCCAAGATTGAATGGGAAAACGTTTTCGACAAGGCGCTAGCACCCATCCGGATCGGTTTCTGCTGAGAGCTGAGAGGATCAGGGATGCGTATCAGGAGGGTTTTGATGCCGGGGCTTTTCATGAAGGAACGCGACAGCCTCTTTTTATCATGTGAACAGGCCGTCGAGGCCGTTTGCCTTGATTTTCGGAGATATGACCCGCAGACGCTCCTCTTTTGTCAAATCATTCGACTGGTTTCCAGCGACCGTGTTGTTGTAAAGAGTGAAGCAGAGAAAAACGGCTTGTGGGTCAGCGTGCCGGGCCGCCGAAACATGAGGTGGATAGAGGGGCCTGAACTGGTCGAATACCTGTGTTCGGAGATCCAGGCGGCGGATTTGGATCCTCCATTACTGTCGTCGATCTGCGCCAGGGTATTTCATACAAGGGCCTGGGAGGACAGGGACCCCGAATCCGGACAAAAGGGGGTCCGGATCGAAACCGGCATGGAGGACTTCTCCTGCCGCCAATGCGGACACTGCTGCAGGTCTCTTGATTACCACGAGGAGCTTATTACGGAAGATGTCGCCGGATGGGAGAAGCTGGGGCGGACCGACATCCTCAAATGGGTGAGGGTCATTGAGAATGAGGGCCAGGAAACGGCTTACAGGATTTGGACCATACCCGGCACGACACGCCTGGCAGAAGTCTGCCCCTTTTTGAAGAGAATGCCATCGGAAAATCGATGGGGCTGCCTGATCCATGATGTGAAGCCGGGCATCTGCCGCCACTACCCTTTAAGCAGAAAACACGCTATGATGACCGGGTGCCCCGGTTTTGATGGAAAGATGGGATGAGGGCGAAGATGTGCCCACCCGACTCCTGACAGGAGCGATTCTTCCTGTTAGGAGTAAAATTTTCATCACAAATCCGCAATTCGAAATCGAAAAAACCTTATAAATGCCGCCGCATGACGGCACGCATTTCGTCCAAAAGTCTCATGGCAATAAAATTGTTACAGGGTTAATTTTTTGAAACATCTTCCCTCTAATCCATGCGGATATGTTCCTGCATCTCCGAAAGGTCCATCTCTTTTTCCCCTTCCTTTTCAAATTTCAGGACTTTGTTTTGAAAATTCTTTGCATCAATATTCTCTTTTACCCATCCGTTCCACGCCTCACTCTGGGAGGAGATGATCGCATGAAAATCCCTTCCCTCATCGAAGCGAGAGAGGGCTTCATCTTCGATCCAGATACAATAATTGCATTTCTTTTCGTTATCCTTGGAGACTACGAAAAAATATTGAAAATGTTCACTTCCGGGTTTAAGCCCCTCCTTGATCTGATAATCTTTGTAAGACCATTTTTTCTCCATTTCTCTTTTTCCTTTCTATTAGATAGTTCAACGGATTGAAATGCTACGCCATTCACATGGCCGAGGTCAGGGAGATCGGCTGTATTGTACCCGAAAGAAAACCCGTCGTCAATCACACCTGACTCGGGTGTTACAGGGCCTCGAGGAACTCCTCCAGCGACATCCTGTTGAGTTCCTCCCTCAATTGATCATCACTCAAGATTTCTCCCTTGAGATCATCTCTCGTTCTGGGATGAATCAGTCTCAAAAGGGATGCGTCATCCTCGTTTTGAAGCCATTCCGTAACCGATGTCACAGGGGCCCTGATTTCGTCCAATCCTTCCCACAGGGCATCCGCCGCCTGTTTCGGATCCCCGAAGGCAAGGTGAGGGGCCGCGAAGAAGCGGTCCAGGATAACGGGTAGGGGGGTATGAGCCTCTTTTTTGATGAGCCTTTGCAGTTTCTGCCTGTAGGCCATTTCATAGAGGGCGGGGGACATGTCTCCCTTGATGAGGGCTTTGTTTATGAGGACCCCGTACTTTCGGCAAAGAACCCGATCGCATCTGATAGGTTCCGGAACCCAGGGCACAAATTGTGCGGGATTCTGTTTCTCTTCTTCGATGGTTATTTCGGGATATCCAGAGCCGTCTCCTATAAAATCCGGTACGGGAGATTTCGGGAATACGCCGATCCTGTCACCGGGTCGCAAGGGGAAGAATCTTCCGTCCTCTGTTTCATAGCCCACTTCATGATGACCGCAGGTCGGGCAC
>CAZACO010000368.1:0-4900 GCA_964483185.1 uncultured Desulfobacteraceae bacterium | reverse complement strand
GCGGCGGGGAACAGCAGATGTTGGCCATCGGAAGATCGCTCATGAGTAAACCCCGGTTGCTCATGATGGATGAACCCTCCATGGGGCTCTCTCCCCTGGTGAAAAACGATCTGGCGGATAAAATCGTGGACATCTGGAAATCCGGAATCACCGTGCTTGTGGTGGAGCAGGATGCCAGCCTCGCCCTGGAACTGACCCAACGGGTCTACATCCTTGAACATGGGAAGGTGGGACTCGAAGGGGCAAGCCAGGACCTGATGAACAACGAAGAGGTGAAGCGCGTCTACTTTCAACTGGGATAAGGAAGCCTTACCGAAACAAAACGAAGACGAGGTCCCAATATCCTACTATCCACCTTGCCCTATCGCCGGCCGGGGAAAACTCTGATCATCAAAACGCTCAAAACCGAGTCTGGGGTTAACAGGGCAACGAACAGGAAAATGGTCAACGATAGCCCCCTGAACGCACTGGTAGCATCGCTTACATTTTTGTATCTCCTCAGGTCTTCCTTCCTTGACTTTTCTGGCCCACAAAGGGTCTGCCAGAAGGGGTCTCGAAAGGGCCACCAGGTCCACCGAACCATTTGAGATGGCATCGGCAACCTTGTCAGGGCTCTGGAAATTGGGGCACATAACAGGGATGGAGACCGCCTTTCGGATCGCGGCAGCGTCTTCCGTCATGGCACCTTCTCCAGCCGGAAAGACATGTGTTGCTGAGCCATAACACCCCTGACTCACAGAGAGATAGTCTGCTCCGGCTCCCTCAAGGGCCTTGGCCAACTCAATGGATTCGGGAAGATCAAGCCCGTCCGGGATCCACTCACGGGCACTCAATCGATACCCCACGACGAAGTTTTTTCCCAGGGTCTTTTTGATGCCGTGGATCGTCTCGAGTGAAAGACGCCATCGCTTTTCCGGAGAACCGCCGTAGTCGTCGCTGCGACGGTTATAGTAGGGAGAAGTAAACTGGCAGAGCAAATATCCGTGGGCCCCATGGACCTCTATACCGTCAAAGCCTGCCCGTTTGGCACGAACAGCGGCCCTGACCATTGCCTCTTTGAGTCCAATAATTTCCTCCACCTCAAGGGGTTGGGGACGCTCTGGGGAGGCTTTTCCAATCCCTTTGAGAGGCTTGGGGAGCCCATCTCTCTGGATGAGGGCCGGTACATCAGAAGGGCCCACAAGAGGCCTTTGTTTGTGATGCCTCATGGCTTGGGCCCCATGCCCGGGGGCAAGCTGAATAAAGGCCTTGGCCCCTCCCCAATGGATGACTCTGGCAAGATCCTGCAGGCCCGGAATATTTCGATCCGATGCCGCGGCGAGCCCACGTCCTGCGATAAAGGCGAAACGGCCCGTAACCCCTGTGATTTCAACGATGACGAGGCCCACCCCACCCGTTGCTCGCGTGTAGTAATAGCAGAGCTGCTGATCGGTTACCATCCCCGTTTCACCCCCCATCCCGACATGGGTCGGGGCCAAAGCGATGCGGTTATCCAGATGGATCTCTCCGATATTCATCGGCTCGAAGATGATCTTGTGTTGAGGCAGCATAATTTCCCTCCTTAAAAAACCCTTCTCTTTTGCAGGAACAACCTTCTCCCCCTGCTTATTTTCTGATCTCGATAAAGCACAACCTGCGTCTGCCCATATGAATGCCGTGTATGGGATTCTAAACAACGAAGTCCAGCCACTTCAAGCTGTCAACAACATGCTCAGCAGAATGAGCGGAGACACGAGAAACACCTGAGCAGCCGCAATTGCGGTTCAGTGTTTCTTTATGACGTTCTGCCTCTCGGAATTTAGATCAGGCTATAGGATTGACAACCGTCAACATTGATGCAGGCACCAGACATCAGACTGGCCCGTCCAGAAGACAAAAAGACCACCACATCGGCCACCTCTTCCGGTCTTCCAAATCGCCCAAAAGGCATATTCTGATCTACGAATGCCGCCATCCCCTCCGGATCGGCCTTTTGACGTACGTCCCAGCCTCCGCCTGGAAACAGGATGGACCCGGGGGCCACCGTGTTTACCCGAATCCCCTTCGGAGCCAACTCTTTGGCCAGGTTTTTGGCCAACCCTATTTCTGCGGCCTTTGTCGTGTTATAGCTGGATGGTCCGCCCAGTTCCCGGCCCCATATGGAAGAAATCATAATAATGGACCCACTTCCCTGTTTTTCCATGATGGGGACGACTCGACGACACATCCGTATGGCCGCAAAGAGATTGAGGTCTATCAGGTTTTGCCAGTCTTCGTCGGTGTGTTCAACAAAGGGTTTCCAGTTGCTGGCCCCTACGTTATTGACCAAGACATCGATATGCTGAAAAGCAGTCATGGTTTCATCCACGATCTGTTTAATACCTGCTTCCTGGGTCATATCGACCGGGAGAGCCACCACGTCTACCCCTTTGGCCCTCATGGCTTGGGCCGCCTCTTGTAAAGCCTCATCGTTGCGTGCACAGATGGCAAGATTGCATCCCTCTTCCGCAAGCCCCATGGCAATAGACCGGCCGATGCCCCGGCTCGCCCCGGTCACAATCCCCACCTTGCCCCTTAATTCAAGATCCATTTCCTCCTCCTTGCTGTTATATCATACGTGTTCTAAAATCCGATAAAGAAACGTCATCGTTGATAAGAAGCCTTTTTTTAAGGGCAAACTCTAGGTGATTCGGCCTTGTGTGTCAAGCCCCTGCCCGCCATTGCCGAAACCGATCGATCCTATCAACACTCAGGGGACTCCTTTGACGCGCGGCCTTACATGCCATTAAGGAAGATATCAGGCGAGGCAGGCGGGAAAGTCACCCTCATGATGGTGTGGAGGCAACTCTCTGCCTGAAATTGAGAGTCCCACTTGAAGGGGGTGGGAAGGGTGTAAATGCCATGACAGTGAATCGAGGCTTGATCATGCCGGGAGAGGGAAAAAAGGAACTGGGGGGTCGGGTAGTCAGTCTGAAATGAAATCGCTGACTCAAAAGTGATGTATAGATGTTTAATCTTGGCAAAATTTCGGTTGCATGTTTTCTATATCACACATCTGTCTGATTTTTCAGGAAAACCGTGAACGATTGATTTGGCAGTCTTGCATGGATTTGGGAGATGTGCTAAGAGGAGTAATGCACGTAACCCCGCGTTTTGAGGTTCTCAGATTCGCAACCTTGCCGGATCCAATATTCACTTTCCGGGCTTAGGCGCTGTGGCTCTCAGTCCGGCTTTTAATCAAAACACCTTATACAGATTTTCGATCCACACCATGACGCCTGCTAAAGGACAATATGTATCCTCTGTGTGTACTAATAACCATTTGAAATTAAGTGACATTTTATTTTTTTGGCCTATGGGTTTGGTTCGTAATGGATCTATTAGGGGGGACTATGAATAAATCTGATTTGGTAGCGGCGTTGAATGAAAGGGAAGACCTCACAAAAGCGAAAGCTGAGGAAAGCGTAGATCTGGTTTTCAGTGAAATGACGAATGCCTTAGTAGCTGGTGAGATACGAAATTCCATTACCGTGGATAAGTCAGGAGGGTGATGTCTATTTTAGAAGAAGCACTGGATCGGCAGGTCCTGCAATACGATGGTAGATCTGGGCAAAATCGATATCTTTTGGAACAGGTTATCGGCCTGCTCCTGGGCGCTCTCCTTGTCTTGTTCTTACCCGCTTCGGCCTTGGCTGGAGAGTGGTCTTCTTTAGCTAACCGTTTGGTGGCCGAGGGCTTCTCAGAGACCTGGGTGAATGGGCTGTTCGACCGGCTCGATTCCAAATGTGACACTTCTATCATGGGCAAAAAAATGCGCACTCTGTATTCAAAGAAATTCGGCACCGAGCTAGTGAGAAAACTACAAAAACGGCTTTACCTCTTGGGTTATGAGCCTGGGAAGTCCGATGGTAAAGTCGGGTCAAGGACGAAGCAGGCCATAATGTGGTTTCAAAACGCCCACGGACTTGTTGTGGACGGGAAACCAACCTGGGAGTTGTTGCACATAGCGATCAAGGAACATAGAAAAGCGTTAGACAACTTCAAGATGCCGCCTCCGACGTCCAGGCCTTTCGTGTACGAGACCATTATGACTCCCGAGCGACTGGATGAAGCCAAAGCATTTCATGACGCGCACGAGCCTCTTTTGCAGCGTTTGGAAAGGAGATATGATGTTCCAAGGGAAATTACTGTCGGCATCCTGACTGTGGAGACCCGTGTCGGCAAGTATCTGGGGGAGAAAAGTGCCTTCCTCACTCTGGCCAGCATGGCAATGTGCGGTGATTTCAGCCGGATCGAGTCCTATTTTGACGACGAAAGGCTCACGAAAAAAGAGCTGAACTGGCTCAAGAGACGCACCGCCAGGAAGGCCGAGTGGGCTTATAGTGAGTGTAAGGCTCTCCTGACTTATGCCCGAGCCAATAGGAAGGATCCTCTGACTATACCCGGTTCTTTTTACGGCGCCATTGGTATTTGTCAGTTCATGCCCACCAAAGTCCTCAAATACGGCGTGGACGGGAACGGCGACGGTATAATGGACGTGTTCCTTCTGGAGGACGCTTTATTCAGCCTGGGGAATTATGTCCGCGCACATGGCTGGAAGGGCACCATGAAGAGCCGGAGTAAGCAGTACAGAGTCATTTACAATTACAATCACAGCAAGAAATATGCGAATACAGTCCTGGCTGTTGCCAATTATTTGCGGGCAACGGCGAATAAACCTTAAACCACGATTATCTTTCATAAGATGCATGATTAGATATCCCAGCCTTGCATAATATTGGCCGATGTGCGATGCTAACTTTATGCACGTAAGCGTAACTCGGAAAAATAAGGAAGGAGTGGGTAATAATCGTGTCTAAAAAATCTACCTATGAAGAACTTGAACAAAGAGTTCAGGAATTAGAGGGAGCTGAATCTGCGC